>NZ_JBQEON010000017.1:0-140374 GCF_052045245.1 Burkholderia sp. 22313 | reverse complement strand
AGAGTCAAGTGCAACGTTTTGCTAACCCCTCGGCTGCCAGTTCCATGGCCATGGCTTCCTCGGGCGTTTTCCAACCGAGCGTCTGGCGAGGACGTCCATTGAGCAGCTTGGCGATATCGTTCAATTGCGTCTGCGTGACGCCCGAGAGGTCCATGCCCTTTGGCAAGAACTGGCGTAGCAGGCCGTTTGTGTTCTCGTTGCTGCCGCGCTGCCACGGAGCGTATGGATCCGCGAACCAGATATCGAGGTTCAGTCGCTCGGCAAGCTCGACATGACAGGTCATCTCCGATCCACGGTCGTACGTCAGGCTCTCACGCAGGAAGGCCGGCACCTTCTTCATCTGGCGCGTGAAGCCCTCGAGTGCGTCTTGGGCGGTACAGCCGTCCATGCGGCACAGCACGACGAACCGTGTTTTACGCTCGACCAGCGTTCCAACGCAGGATCGATTGAACGCGCCTTTGACGAGGTCGCCCTCCCAATGTCCCGGCCATTGCCGCGTTTCAATCTGCTCAGGCCGATGAATGATGCGCAATTCATCCGGCACGAAGCTCTTGCGCGCAAGGGTTCGACGGGTGGTGCCGCGCGCAGGCTTCTCTTGGCGAAGCGCCTCGATCATCGCCTGCTTGAGTCCACCTCGGGGATGGGTATAGATCGCGGCGTAAATCGTTTCGTGGCTGACGCGCTGGTCAGGATTGTCTGGATGCATGTCGCGGAGTCTGGCAGCAATTTGCTGCGGCGACCAGCGTCGATAGACCAGTTGATGATGCACATGCCAGTACAGCGTACTGCCTTCGCTCAACTTACGACGCCGTACGCAGCGCCGACGGCGAAGCCGATAGGACGAGGCCGCCTGGGTTGCTTCGTAGCGCGGCGTTGCCGCATTCCGATTACGAGCCAGTTCGCGAGAAACCGTCGAAGCGCTGCGCCCCAATCGCCGTGCGATCTCTCGCATGCTGGTTCCCCGCTGACGTTCGATCATGATTGCCGCGCGGTCCTCCGCGCTCAGATGCTGGTACTTCTTCATCACAACACCTTACTTGATTCAAGGTGTTGCACTTGGAACTAGAGATTAAGCTCCCCGGTCGAAGCCAGACCAGTCGAAGCAAATCCCATGTCCGCTAGGCCCTGAGCCTCAAAGCTCTCAAACATGGAGTCCTGCGATGCGAGCATGACAGGGTTCGGGTAGCACTTACAGACGCACAAATCGCCTTCAAGCGCTGGCTCGTGACCCATCATATTGCTGGGCCACCGGGGCCCCTTGGGAACGATTCGGCCGGTTGACTGGCATGCAGGACAGACCACCTGTGCACCTAGATAAGTCAATTCCGTTCCATGATGGAAGCAATCCGGTATCCCCTCGATAACCGTTCCACCCGCCGACGACTTGTCACCAATCTTGAGGTAACTCCTTCGCATCTTCTCAGGCTCCTTATGTAGGATGAATTATGTGCCCGATATGTGTACGGCATTTTTGCCGCATTGACTATCGGTCAGGTCTGAATCCTGCTCGGCGAGTCGCAAATGGCCACCTTGATTTCGCGTCACGGCGCCGTGCCCGTGCGAGTGCCATCGCCGGCCCGATTCGCCATTCACAAACTGCTGGTGTCGAGGCTGCGAACCAGCATGCTGATCAAATCCAGCAAGGAGGTGCAGCAAGCGTGCGTATCGCTCGCGATGCTCGGGGAACACCGTACTGGTGACATCGAAGATGCATGCGCCGCACTGCCAAGATCATCGCGCGTGCTTGTTCGCCGCGTACTGCCGGAAGTGCGTCAGCTTCTGGCACCGGCGCACGGCAAAGCACTGATCGAACTCGAGAGCGGTCTCAAGAAATAGAACCCGTCCGATCCACGTCCTCCGCCCGTGATAGCAGAAGACCAGGTACCGGTTGCTCGGCTCCGTCGCGGACGCCGAGGACATCGTGCAGGACGCGTGGCTGCGTTGGCACGGCGCGGCCCGCGACGACGTCGAGAACGTCGAGTACGGAGCGCTTCAGTCCGTACGTACGCGAAGACGGCACGCGAAGGCATCAGCCAGGTCGTGGCGCTCGCGCCTCCGGAGGGTGGGGCGGAACGATAAACGGCGCCCGCCGCGTCGCGCGACGAGCACCGCACGGGTGACGCGGATCAGTGCTTGTCGTCGACCTTCTTCGGCTTCGGCGGCGACGGCACCTTCGCGTACTGGAACGCAGGCGTTGCCTTCAGCGCATCCTTCGTCGCGCCCGGCAGGTAGATGTTGCCGTTGCGCACGTCGAGCGACGCGATCGGCACCGCGACGTCATGCGCGGCCACGCCGAGGAAGCCGCCGGCCGACACGATCGCCGCCGACACCGAGCCGTCCGGCGCGACGATCAGGTCGCGCACCGTGCCGACCTTCTGGTTCGCGTCGTTGTACACCGCCTTGCCGAGCACGCTCTTCTTCACGCTCCAGCCTTCGAGCAGCGCCTGCGATTGCTCGACGGTCACGCTGAGCGGCTGCGCGCCGGCGATCTGCGCGTGCGCGCTGACGCTCGATGCGAGGACGGTTGCTGCGATGAGGGTCTTGTAGAACTTCATGTGCGTTGCACTCCGGTTCGGTTGTTGTTGATTCCGGGAGCGAAGCGGCGCAGGCGCAACGGCTGATCGGTGAGCGCCCCGCGCTTCGTCGGTCGCGTGGCGGCCGGCCGCGCCGCCACCACGGCGTGTGTGCGTGGCGGACCGGCGTGGCCGGGCCGCAGCGTGCAACACGGCGTTCATGGTAGCGGCATTCGCCGGATCGTGCGTTCGGAGTGCGATGTGGCAGGCGGGAGAAGCCTGATGAAGATCAGCGATCGTGCGGACGAACAGTGCGCTCGGCGCGAAAAAAACGACGCCACGGCGGTCGATCAGGAGAACGTGGCAGACAGGCAGCCGGTCTTCACCGGTGCATCGAACGACGCGGCGGACGCCACTCCGCCACGCCATCATGCCGCGTCACGCATTGCGCGAATACACCCTGCGATGCCGCACCGCCTCCGCCAGCACGTCGAGTACCGGCTCCGTCTGCGACCAGCTCAGGCACGCATCGGTAATCGACACGCCGTACTGCAGCGGCACGCCCGGCTTCAGGTCCTGCCGGCCGGCTTCGAGATGGCTCTCCACCATCACGCCGACGATCCGGTGCTCGCCCTGCGACAACTGCCGCGCGAGATCCTGGGCCACCTCGATCTGCCGCTCATGCGACTTGTTCGAGTTCGCATGCGAGCAATCGACCATCACCTGCTCGCGCAATCCGCCCTTGCGCAGCACCGCGCAGGTGGCCTCGACGTGCTCGGCGTCGTAGTTCGGCCCGTTCTTGCCGCCGCGCAGGATCACGTGCGCGTCGTCGTTGCCGCGCGTCTCGAAGATCGCGGCCATCCCCATCTTCGTCATCCCCATGAACGCATGGCTCGCGCGTGCGGCGACGATCGCGTCGGATGCGACCTGCACGCCGCCGTCGGTGCCGTTCTTGAAGCCGATCGGGCAGCTCAGCCCCGACGCGAGCTGCCGATGGCTCTGGCTCTCGGTCGTGCGCGCGCCGATCGCGCCCCACGCGATCAGGTCGGCGATGTATTGCGGGCTCAGCAGGTCGAGGAATTCGGTCGATGCCGGCAGGCCGAGCGCGTTGATGTCGAGCAGCAGTTGCCGCGCGGCGCGCAGCCCTTCGTTGATGCGGAAGCTGCCGTCCAGCCGCGGATCGTTGATGTACCCCTTCCAGCCGACCGTCGTGCGCGGCTTCTCGAAGTACACGCGCATCGTGATCAGCAGGTCGTCCTTCAGCGCATCGGCGGCAAGCTTCAGGCGACGCGCGTAATCGAGCGCCTGGTCGTGATCGTGGATCGAGCACGGGCCGACGACGAGCAGCAGCCGGTCGTCGCGGCCGTGCAGGATGTCGCCGATCGCGCGGCGCGTGTCCTCGACGAGCGTCTGCGTGCCGGCGGGCACCGGCAGCTCGTCCTGCAGCAGCGCCGGCGAAATCAGCGGACGCACGGCGCCGATACGAACGTCGTCGATGCGCGTGGTGTCCTGCGTCGCGTCGGCGCTGCCTACCTCGCGATCGTGGGAAGGATTGTCGAGGTTCTGCATGGGAATTCTCCGGGGACGTCTGGGATGATGGGCAGCCTCGATTATGGCACTCGCGCAAGGCGGCAGCGAGGCGCGGCGGGGGAAGGCGATCGCGATCGACGCGACGGTTGCAAAGGGGCGGCGATCGGGTTGCGCCGGCCATTCGGCCGAGTGGCAGCGGGTCGCCGACGTGCCGTACGATCGTGGCTGTCCGCTGCCGATGCGGCCCCTCGTTCGACGCAGGCGGCACGATGCACTGCCTGCCCGCGATTGCTCGCTCACCCCTTGCCCGACACGCCACGATGACCGTATCCGACCTGCTCAGCGCCATCCGCCAACCCTACGCCGACCTGCTCGCGCAAGCGGCCGCGCAACCGGCGGCCGTCGTCGAACCGGCCTACCGGAAAGCCGACGGCACGCTGGCCACCGAAGGCCCGCTCGCGCTGCCGTGCCGCGCCGATACCGTCCACACCGAAGGCGACTCGGCCGGCCAGCCGGCGATGATCGATTCGACCACGCAACTGGATTTCGAACCGTTCGCGTTCGAACTCGAAACGGCGGCCGTGTCGATCCGGCCGTTCGTGTGGGACTGGGCGACGATCGAAGCCGACGGTCTCGGCGAAGCCGCAGCCACCGACGCGTTCAAGACCTGGTTCTTCGCATGGTTCGATGCCGACGACGAAAGCGTGCCGGCCGAAGACGGCCTGCACGGCATCGTTCACTATCTGTCGGAACCGGCGAGCACCGGGCAGGGATGGCGCGTCAACGCGGATCTCGGCTCGGCACCGGGCGCGGCCGTCGAGGATCTGCTGTTCCGGCTCGTCGACGCGGGCGCCACGCGCATCAATATCGGCTGAAGCGCTGCTCGATGACGCACACCCATGCGCGCACCGGCAAGAAGACGGATTTCGAGTGGGCGCGGAACGTCGATGCGTCCGGGAAAACGGGGTGCCGCTGGTCATGCGGATGCGGGCTGCGTCGCGGACGGAATTTTGTCAGCCTTGTCCGTCTTGTCCGGCGCGCTGCGCGAGCGCGCCGGTGCGGTGTCGGCTCGGGCGATGGATCAGTCGGCGGCGCCCGGCACGTCGACGTCGATGCCGAGTTCGGCCGCCATCCGCTGAACCAGCGCGTTCAACCGCGCCACTTCATCCGACAGCCGCTTCTGCTCGGCCTTCAGCGCCTCGAACTCGGACGGCGGCACGGAATCCGCGCCGCCGCCCGTATCCGCACCAGCGAAGTCGGCGACGTTCACCTCGCCGCACATCAGATGCATCCAGCGGTTCTCGCGCGCACCGGGCGCACGCGGCAGCCGGATGACGAGCGGCTGCGCACGCGCCGCGAGTTCGTCGAGGAACGCCTCGACCGACGAGATGTCCGCGAAGCCGTGCAGGCGGGCGCTGTTCAGGCGCAGCTCGGCGGCCGTCTGCGGGCCGCGCAGCAGCAGGATCGTCAGCAGCGCGATCGCCTGGCTCGGAATGCCGAGCACGCGGTTCACGTTGTGTTCGAAACGCGGCACGCGGCTGCTGCTGCCCTCCATCACGAGGCTCAGGTGCTTGAGCCCGTCGAGCGCGGTCGTGACTTCGTCCTCGCTCACGTTCATCACCGGCGAGCGCGCGGTTTTCTGGTTGCAGCCCGAGGTCAGCGCATTCAGCGACAGCGGATAGGTGTCCGGCACCGTGTGCTGCTTCTCGACGAGCACGCCGAGAATGCGGGCCTCGAGCGGCGTGAGTTCGCGCAGGGCGCGTGGCGTGGGCATGTCCGGCGTGGTGTTCATGATGGCGTCGCAGCGTGCAGCAGGTGAAGGGGAAACCGTCGTAGCCCGTCCGGCGTCGCAAACAGGCTCGAACGAGCGAGCCATATGATAGCTCGCGATGCGCGGCCCGGCGTCGCGCGACGTCACGACGCGCCCACTTGCCGCACCCGGCTTTCGTCCAACGGATCGGCCGCTCGGCATCGCACGAAGTTGCACGACGAGACACGCGTTCGACGCCACGCATTCACGCGCGGCGCCCGTGCGCGGCATTGCCCCGCGTTTGCGTGACGCGCAGGCCGGCGCTACGATGTGCGTTCACCCGGACCGGACACGCGGCGCCGCACGCACCCGCCTTCACCGGCAACGCCACCGCCGCGCACCGCCCGTCCCGCAAGCCGCGCCGCCGCACCTGTGCGCCGCGCTCGTCAACACGATTCAACCGTTCACTCGTTCACCGCCATGACTGCATCCTCTTTAGCGCCGCACGTGCGCGCCATCGTCACCGGGCACACGCGCGGCCTCGGCGCGTCGCTCGCCGAACACCTGCTGCAGGAAGGCATCGCCGTGCTCGGCGTGTCGCGCAGCCGCCATCCGTCGCTTGCCGCGCAGGCCGGCGGCCGCTTCGCCGAAGCCGAGCTCGACCTGTCGGACACGTCGGCCGTTTCGACGTGGCTCGCCGGCGACACGCTGCGCAGCTTCGTCGACGGCGCGTCGCTCGTGCTGCTCTTCAACAACGCGGGCATCGTCGATCCGATCGGGCCGCTCGACGCGCAGGATCCGGCGCTCGTCGCGCGCGTGGTCGGCCTGAACGTCGCGGCGCCGCTGATGCTGTCGGCCGCGCTCGTGCAGGCGGTATCGGCCCCGACCGAATGCCGGATCCTGCACGTGTCGAGCGGCGCCGCGCGCAATGCGTACGCGGGCTGGAGCATCTACTGTGCGACCAAGGCCGCGCTCGACCACCACGCGCGCGCGGTCGCGCTCGACACGAACCGTGCGCTGCGGATCTGCAGCGTCGCACCGGGCGTGGTCGATACGGGCATGCAGGCGACGATCCGCTCGACCAGCGAAGCAAACTTCCCGCTGCGCGAGAAATTCGACCAGTTGAAGGCGAGCGGCGCACTGTCGACACCCGAGGCCGCCGCGCGACAGCTGATCGGCCATGCGCTGAGCGACGCGTTCGGTTCGGTGCCGACGGCCGACATTCGCGAACTGCCCGCGAGCTGATCCGGGATAGAATTTCGCGATTGCCTTTCCCCAAGGATCCCCCGATGGTCACGAAGACCACCGCACCGTTCCAGCAGATCAAGACGCTCGTTCGCCAGAATGTCGATGCGGGCGACTGGCGCCCGGGGGACCGCATCCCGTCCGAACTCGATCTCGCCGCGCAATTCGGCGTCGCGCGCATGACGGTCAACCGCGCGCTGCGCGAGCTGACCGAGGAAGGCGTGCTGAAGCGCATCGCGGGCGTCGGCACCTTCGTGGCCGAAGTGAAGCCGCAGTCGAACCTGCTGATGATCGCGCACATCCGCGACGAGATTCGCGCACGCGGCCACGAGTACCGCTGCCGCGTGCTCAGCCAGTCGCGCGAACCCGCGTCGTTCGACGTCGCGGCCGCGTTCGGGCTGGCGGTCAACACGCCGGTCTTTCATGTGGTGTGCGTGCACGAGGAAAACGGCCGTCCGATCCAGCTCGAGGACCGCTACGTGAATCCGGCCGCCGCACCCGACTTCATCGATCAGGATTTCCAGACCGAGCCGCCGTCCGAATACCTGTTCAATAACGTGTCGCACTACGAACTGGAGATCGAGCACGTCGTCGACGCGTCGCTGCCGACCGGCGAACAGGCGCGACTGCTCGACATGCGCGCCGACGAGCCGTGCCTCACGCTCACGCGCCGCACCTGGACGAACGGGCTGCCGGTCACGTTCGTGCACTTCCTGCATCCGGGCAATCGCTACCGGCTCGGCTCGCGCTTCAAGCCGGGCGCGGGGCGTCACCAGACCTGAACGACCTTCACCGCCGCGTGAAAACGATCACGCGCGACGGCCGCTTCATCGCGAAACAGCCGCCGCGCGCGTGATGTCGCGTGAGGTTCGCGTGACGCTGCCGCTCAGATCGCCCCGACCTGCCCCGCGCCGCGCGACCACACGACCGGAAACAGCGGATGCTCGAGCGACGCGCCGTCCGGCAGTTCGTCGGCGAGCCCCGGAAAGTCGGGCGACGTCTTCCAGCGGCGCGGCGCGTGACGAATGTCGTCGCCGACGAAGCGGATCGAGAACGCGCGCCGGCGGTTCTGCGTGCCGCCCGACGCATGCAGCGTCAGCATCCGGAAGCACACCATGTCGCCCGGCTCGAGCGCCCAATGGCGGATCGGGAACGCCGAGCGGTCGGCCTCGATGTCGGGCAGGTCGGCGAGACTGCCTTCCGGGAACCACTTCGCCTCCTTGTCCATGAACGTGCGCGGCATCAGCCACGGCCCCTGGTGCGAACCCGCGACGAATTCCAGCGTCGATTCGAGCGGCACCGGGTCGACCGGAATCCACATGCTGACGTTGTCGTCGCCTTCGATGTTGTAGTACGGCTGATCCTGGTGCCACGGCGTGCGCTGCCGCGTGCCGGGCTCCTTCACGAGCAGGTGGTCGTGATGCAGCCGCACCGTCTGCGTGCCCATCAGCGCGGCGGCCACCGATGGCGCGGGCGAACGCACGATGAAGTCGCGGTACGCGTCGTTGTGCTGCCAGTTGCAGAAGTCCTCGAAGAACCAGCCCGGATCGTCGGGCCGGCTCGCGACCTTCGCGCGTTCGCTCGGCCGCGCGAGGTTCGTGTCGATTCCGGCACGCAGCGCGGCCACTTCGTCGGGCGAGAAGATGCCCTTGATGCACACCGCGCCTTCGTCGCGGAACGCGGCGATCAGTTCGGGCGTCACGGCTTTCGCGACGCGCTCCTGGATACTCGTCATGGGTTGCCTGTCGATGGAATGAGTCACGCAGTCGTGACGGTCGGTTGGATCACGGGTTCACGGTGCGGAGGTCAGTTGCTGCTTCGCGCCGTAGATGTCGAAGTCGAAGTATTTCGCGGCGATCTTCTGGTACGTGCCGTTCGCGCGGATCGCGACGATCGCGTCGTTCAGCCGCTTCTTCATCTCGGCGTCGCCCTTGCGCACGCCCATCGCGACGCCGTAGCCGGTGATGCGCACGTCGGTCACGTCCGGGCCCGCGAACGCGTAGCCCTTGCCGCGCGGCGTCTTCAGGAACGAATAGCCGGCTTGCGTCTTGTCCTGGAAGGTCGCGTCGAGACGGCCGTTCACGAGGTCCTGATACACCTGGTCCTGGTTCTGGTACGACACGATCGTCACCCCCTTGGTCGCCCATTCGGCCTTCGCGTACGCCTCCTGCGTGGTGCCTTGGTCGATCCCGATGCGCTTGCCGGCGAGCGACGCCGCGGTCGGCAGCAGCTTCGAGCCGGCCGGCGCGACGAGCGCGCCCGGCGACGCATACAGTTTGTTCGAGAAGTCGATCTGCTTGAGCCGCTCGTCGGTGGCCGTCATCGCGGACATGATCACGTCGAACTTGCGCGCGCGCAGCGCCGGAATCATCCCGTCGAAGCCCTGCTCGACCCACACGCATTTCGCATGCATCTGCTCGCAGAGCGCATTGCGCAGGTCGATGTCGAAACCGGCGAGCGAGCCGTCAGGCTGCTTCGCCTCGAACGGCGGATAGGTGGGATCGATGCCCCAGCGGATCGTCGCGGTGTCCTGTGCGAACGCGACGAGCGGCGCGAACGCCAGCGCGGAAACGACGAGCTTTGCGGTGCGGTTCATGAAGGGTCCTTGTGGTCTCGACGTGGCGGGCAAGCGCCGGGCGTCTGTTGGGGGCGTCGCGCCGGGATACCCGGCGCGGCACGGTGTGCGAAAGACGGGGACTTCGATGAAACTGCGATGCAGTCTAGACCGCTCAATTTTTGAGCGCAAGCGGGAGAAATGGAGCGGAGATGGACGAGGGGAAGCCCGGCGGAGAAATCGCGCAGGAAGGCCGGGGTAGCGATCTTCGTGGGGTAATTTAGCTTGAATTACCGAAATTTCCAGTGTTTACCCGATGCGTCTCACAGTCTGTCGAGACCGTGTTTTGCCGGATATCCACAGGACGAGGATGTCGATAATCGACAGGCGCTCGGGCTCTCCTTTGAATGGATCTCCGAAATCTTCGCTCCGGCCTATACCGCATTGGCAATCGCCAAAGCAGAATCTGCCTTACATTCGAAACCCCCGGTATCAGGAAATCAACATGCAACTCCATGAAATCGGCCGGATCGTCGCCAAACGAAGGACGGAACTCGATCTGACTCAACATCAGCTGGCAAAACTCGCCGGCGTGTCGATCCTTACCGTGAACCAGCTCGAAATCGGCACAACCAACGACATCGGGATCAGCAAGCTGATCGGATTGCTGGGCGTACTCGGCATCGAAATCACGGCGCATCCGCGCAAGGATCACAACGGGCTCTACAAAGCCGTCGTCAGCGCGAACGTCAGTTACAAGGGCGAGTTGACCGAGCGGCTATGGCCGACGCGTTGACCACGGGCCGGATTCCGGCAGGATACGAATCGCAGTTCTCCGTCATCCTCGACGAAGTGCCACTGCCCGTCGTGATCAAAGCCGCCGAAGAAGCCGCGGCACACTCTGGCACGCCGCTCCGCGCCATCTGGACGCACCTTGCGACGTGGTCGACGGCGCTTGGTCTCTATCGAAAAGTGTGGGCATGATCGCGTCGATCGGCACGCGCGCCAGGTCCGGCGAAACCGCGATTGCCCGCGGGCCGGGGCCATGTTAAAAGTCGTCGCACGCATTTGGAAATGAAATGCTCGAATCCAGAAAAGTGCAGAAATGAATAGACCTTTGTTCGACCTCGACCTGTTGCGCGCGCTCGTGATGGTCGCCGACTGCGGCAGCTTCACGACCGCGTCCGCGCGCCTGCATTCGACGCAGTCGACGGTCAGCCAGAAGGTGCGCCGGCTCGAGGAGATCGCCGGGCATCGCCTGCTCGACCGCGGCACGCGCGACGTGCGGCCGACCGATGCCGGCGTGACGGTGCTCAGCTACGCGCGACGCATGATCGCGCTGAACGACGAGATGCTGGAAGCGCTGTCGGGCGCGACCGTCGCGCTGACGATCCGGCTCGGCGTGCCCGACGATTTCGCGGCGGGCCGCACGACCCATGCGCTCGCCGCGTTCAAGCGCGATCATCCGCAGGTGAAGCTCGAGGTGATGTGCGGACTGAGCCGCGACATCTGCGCGGCCTACGATCGCGGCGAACTCGATCTCGTGCTGATCAAGCAACGGCGCGACAGCCGCGAGTCGGTGGCGCGCTGGCCGGAAAGGCTGCGCTGGATCGACAGCGCGCAGCATCCGACGATCGACCTCGATCCGGTGCCGATCGTCGTGTTTCCGCCGCGCGGGCTCTATCGCGACGACATGATCAAGGCGATCGAGGAACGCGGCCGCCGCTGGCGGATCAGCTTCACGACGTCGAGCCTGAGCGGAATCCAGGCGGCCGTCGCGGACGGGCTCGGCATCAGCGTGCTGCCCGCGCGCGTGGTGACCGACGAACACGTCGTGCTGACCGCGGCGCACGGCGGCTTCGCGCCGATCGAGAACATGGACATCGCGATCCTGCATCGGCCGACGGCCGATCCGATGGTCAGCGAACTGACGAAGGCGCTCGCGGCGATGCTGGAACACGAGCGGGATTAGGCATCGCCATCGCGATGCGGCGCCCGGCCGCCCGGCTCAGACGAGCGCGCCGTGACGCGCGACGATCTTCCCCGACGACACGACGAGCCGCCGCGCCGGCCGCGCGACGACAGCCTCGGCGAACGTCAGCGCATCGACGAGCACGACGTCCGCGCGCTTGCCCGCTTCCAGACCGTAGTCGGCGAAGCCGCAACCACGCGCCGCGCCGTGCGTCACGCAGTCGAGCGCGACGTCGAGCGCATCGTCGCGCCGGAAATCGTTGCGCATGCCGATCAGCATCGCGCGTTCGAGCATGTCGGGCGAACCGTACGGCGTCCACGTGTCGCGCACGCCGTCGTTGCCGCCGATCACGGTCACGCCTGCCGCGCGGCACGCAGCGACCGGCGGCACCGGCACCGCAGCCGGCGCGGTCGTGACGATCGCGACGCCGAGTTCGGCCATCCGCGCGAGCAGCGCGTCGCGCTCGCGGTCCGCGATATCGCCGAGACAAAAGCCGTGGCTGATCGTGACCTTGCCCTGCATGCCGAGCGCGGCCGTGCGCTGCAGGATGAGATCGAGCGAATACGCGCCCATCGAGCCGCGCTCGTGCAGATGCAGGTCGAGCCCGCGGCCGTGGCGCTCGGCGATCCCGAACAGCACGTCCACCGCCTCCACCGGATCGCCCTCGATCGCGCACGGATCGAGGCCGCCGAGCAGATCGGCGCCCGCGCCCAGCGCGTCGGACAGCAGCGCGGCCGTGCCGGGCCGCTTGAGCACGCCCGACTGCGGAAACGCGACGATCTGGATTTCCACCTGGCCGCGCAGCGTCTCGCGCGTGGCGAGCACGCCGTGCAGATGCCGCAGCCCGGCTTCGGTGTCGACGTCGACGTGGGTGCGGATCCGCGTCGTGCCGGCCGCGAGGAACGCACGCGACAGCGCGAGCGACGCGGCACCCGCATCGTGGCCGCTCGTCGCGCGGTAGTGGCGCTCGTTCTCGATGCGGTCGACGAGGCGCGGCCCCACCGCGTTGCGATACCACGGCATCCCCCAGTGGGTCTTGTCGAGGTGCGTGTGGCCTTCGACGAGGCCGGGCAGCGCAAGCGCGCGCGCGCCGTCCTCGATCGCGCAGCCGGCGGGCGCGTCGAGCGACGGGCCGACGCGCGCGATGCGCTCGCCTTCGATCAGGATGTCGAGCGCTTCGTCGGCGTGCGTGCGGACGTTGCGGATCAGCAGGTTCGTCATGTCGGTTCCGGTTGGGTCGGTCAGTCGGTCAGTCGGTCGGTGCAAGACCGTCGCGATGCACGCATCGCGACGGCGATCGGGTCGTTAGCGCGTGAACCGCAGCGCCGGCGCGAACGGTGCATCGGTATCGCTTTCGCCGCGGCGGAAGACCCAGCGTTCGGCCGGCACGCCGGCGACGGCCGCCGCCGCATTCGGCGCGCGCACCGCGACGAAGCTCGCGTCGCAGCCGACCGCGATGCCGTAGCCGGCCTTGCCGATCGCCCGGGCGCCGGCGTGCGTCGCCATGTCGAGCGCGATGCCGAGCGCTGCGTCGGTGTAAAAGCCCGAGCGGTAGCCGACCATCATCGCGCGCTGCAGCATGTCGCCGTTGCCGTACGGCCACCACGCGTCGCGAATGTTGTCGTTGCCGGCGAACACGTGCACGCCCGCGTCGCGCAACTGCCGTACCGGCGGAAATGCGCAGTCGCCCGGCGCATTGGTCAGGATCGACACGCCGGCATCGGCGAGCGCCGCGGCGGCACGCTCGACGTCGCCATGGTCGACCTGGCCGAGCGCATACGCATGGCTCACGTTCACGCGGCCGCCGAGGCCCGCCGCGCGCGTGCGCGCCGCGATCCGCAACAGTTGCGCGATGCCGGTCTCGCCCGGTTCGTGCAGGTGGATGTCGATCTTCGCGCCGCGCTTCTCGGCGATGCCGAACACGATGTCGAGCTGGCCGTCCGCGTCGCCGTCGAGCGTCGTCGGGTCGATCCCGCCGACCACGTCCGCGCCTTCGCGCACGGCGGCATCGAGGATCGCGGCGGTGCCCGGGCAGCTCACCACGCCGGCCTGCGGGAACGCGACCAGCTCGATGTCGACGATCCCGCGCCATGATTCGCGCGCGGCCATCACGGCCTGCAGGTTCGACAGGCCGGTAGTCGCGTCGACGTCGACGTGGCTGCGCATCGCGATCGTGCCGAACGCGGCGGCTTGCGCGATCAGCGCATTCGCGCGCTCGACGATCGGCGGCGCGGCCGCGAGCTGGCGCTTCTCGACCGCGAGCCGCTCGCGCAGCGAGCCGGCCGGCTCGTGCGATACCCAGCGGTCGCCGACGAAGCTCTTGTCGAGGTGGATGTGGCCGTCGACGAAACCGGGCAGCACGACGCGGCCGCCCAGGTCGATGGTGTCCGCGCCGGGCGCGGCGGTGCAATCGGCGCCGATCGCGACGAAGCGGCCGTCACGGACGACGAGGTTGATGGGCTGGCCGCCGGCATCGACGGCGTGGGTGAAGAAACGATCGGACATGACTCGGAAGGGTGGGGCGGTCGCTGCGCGACGCCGGCGCGGACACGGGAGGGAACCGCGGCCGGCACGGCGCGACCGTCGGCAGGGAATGCGGTCACGATATCGGACGGGGCGGCCAGAGGCCAATTAAATGTCGCGATGCCGCGCATTCGATTTCGCGATGCGCGCGCGGCGCCCCGCCGGGCGTGGCGGGGCGATGGGGCGCGATCACCGGGAAGCGGGCCGCGTGGCCGCTCACGGCGTATCGGCGCGGTCGCGCTCGGGCGCGCCGCAGCGTCGCCCCCGGCCACGATTTGCGCGGCAACAGACTTTACACGTTGTTACCCGGCCGCACCGGACGGGCCTCCGCCCTTTCCTTATACTCACGCCGAGTTCGCCACCCGTCCCGGAATTCGTCGGCGAACACGTTGCCGATGCAGGAAACATCATGATGCGCATGCCTTCCACGAAGACCGTTCTGTTCGCCTCGCTCGTCGCCGTGGCGGCGCTTCCGCTGACCGCCTGTGTCGCGCCGGGTTACTACGGCGCGCAACCGGGCTATCCGCAGCAGCAATACGCGACGCCCGGCTACGCGCAGCCCGCGTATTCGCAACCCGGCTACGTGCAGCCGCAGCAGCCGGCGTATCCGAACCAGGCGCCGCAGTACGATCAATACGGCAATCAGCAGCCATACGGCGGCCAGTACGGCAACGGCTACGGCACGCAATACGGCACCGTCGCGAACATCCAGCCGGTCAACGGCTCGGTCGGCACGTCGGGCGTCGCCGGCACCGTCGTCGGTGCGCTGGTCGGCGGGCTGGTGGGGAATCAGTTCGGCCGCGGTCACGGCCGCGATGCGGCCACCGTGATCGGCGCGCTCGGCGGCGCCGTCGCCGGCAACCAGATCGGCCAGCAGATGGGCGCGGCCCAACCGCCGAGCAGCTACCGGATCGACGTGCAGGTCAGCGACGGCTCGACGCGCTCGTTCGACGTGCAGTCGCCGGGCGACCTGCGCCCGGGCGATCGCGTGCAGATCAACGGCAATCAGCTGTCGCGGTATTGATGCGGCGCGCGGGCGCCTGACTTGATCGGGCGCAGCGCGCGTCTTTCACGCGCCCCCCGCACGTTTCGCGCGCGTGGTCGCATGCGCCGCTCCGGCGCGCTTCGCTGCCGTTGCCTGCTTCGCGTCGACGCGGCATACCTGCCGAACACGACGCGTCGACGCCGCTTCGACCGCACTCGCGCGCCTCATCCACGCCGACGTTCATCTCATCGGGCGCAACACCCACGCGAGCGCATCGAGCGCATCGAACGGAGGTGCAACGCCCCCCCGTTCGCGTGACCTCGGCTACGCAAAACCCGACAGCACGCGATGCCGATTCCGATTAGCATCGTCGATGTCCTGCCGCGCCCTCGCGCTGCAGATTCCGCGTCGATCCCGCTATCCCGGCACACCCACGACAACTCCGACCGATGATCACGATCCGCCTGCTCGATGCCGCCGATGCGGCGCAATTCCAGTCCGTCCGCCTACGCGCGGTCGACACGTCGCCGACCTCGTTCCTGCCGACCCGCGACGAAGAAGCCGGCGTGTCGGTCGACGAATTCGCGAAGCGCATCACGCCGACCGACGGTCAGGCCGTGTTCGGCGCATTCGACGGCGCATCGCTCGTCGGCATCACGGGCGTGCGCCGCGATGCGCGCGCCAAGGTCGCGCACAAGGCGACGATCTGGGGCGTGTTCGTCGACCCCGCGTATCGCGGGCGCGGCATCGCGCAGTCGCTGCTCGATCACGCGAGCGCGCATGCGGCGCAAACGTGGCAGTGCACGCAACTGATGCTGTGCGTGAACGAGATCAACGGCGCCGCGGAACGGTTGTATGCGTCGCAAGGGTTCGTCCGGTTCGGCACCGAGCCGCGCTCGCTGCGGGTCGACGGCCGCTTCTACGATGAACATCACATGGTGAAGACGCTGGCGTAACGCGGCCGCGTTCGCACCCGGCTTCGCGTTCGCGTGCATCGGCCGGNCGCACGGGCCGCACGCGAACGCTCGCCCACGCCGCTACGTCATCGCTTGTCGGTGATCGTCGTGTTGACCACCTGCCCGGCGATCGTCACGTTCGCCAGCGTCATCGCGCTCACGTTGAACGCATAGATCGGCCCCGGCGACGTGACCGTCGGCGAGCCCGATGCAACCGGCGTACCGAAGTCGCAATTGCGGATCGTCACGCCGGAGATCGGCTGCACGGCGGGCGTCGGCGGCGTGCCGTTGTAGTCGAACGCGACCGGCCCTTGCGCGACGATCGCCTGGAAGCACGACGCGGTCACGCCGTTCAGCGTCACGTTGCTCGCCTTCACGTCGGAGATCGTCACGTTCTGCACGACCGGCGGCCGCGTGCGCACCGCGTCGTTCGCCGGCTGGTAGTCACAGTCGAACGTGACGATGCCGCCCTGCGCGGCCGACGGATTGCCGGCCGCCGGCGTGACCACGCCGAGCGGCACGCTCGCGTTGATCGGGCTGCCCGCGAGCAGCGCGCTGCCGTAGCCGCCGCCCTTCAGCGTCAGCCCGTTCGGCAGCGTGACGCCCTTCACGTGGAAATCCTTCACGTAGCCGCCGCGATTCATGTTGGTCTTCACGCGAATCGCGATGTTCAGCGGATTGGTCTGCCAGTTCGCATTCAGCATCGACAGGTTGGTCGCGTAGATCTGCTCGACGCCGCCGCCCATCTCGCTGCCGAGCGTGATGCCGCCGTGCCCGCTGTTCATCGTGCAGTTGCGGATCAGGTGCCGCTTGGCCGGCCCGTATTCCGTGTCGCGGTCCTTGCCCGACTTGATCGCGATGCAGTCGTCGCCGGTGTTGAACGTGCAGTCTTCGCACAGCACGTCGGTGCACGCATCCGGATCGAAACCGTCGTTGTTCGGGCCGATGCTGTTGGTCGTCACGCCGCGGATCACGACGTTGCGGGACGCGGTCGGATGGTGCTGCCAGAACGGCGTGTTCTGCGTCTGGTAGTGCGCCATCAGCACGTTGGTGCAGCCGATGAATTCGACCATGCACGGGCGCAGGTAATGGCCGAGCCCGAAAATGCGCTGCTCGACCGGCACGCCGGCCTCGGACAGCGCGGGCAGGTAGTTCTGGTCCTGCTGCCACGGCGTGACGGGCGACGTGAGCAGCGCATAGAGCGCGTCCGGAATCGCGGGCGCGACGATCCGCAAGTCGACGTTGTTCGGATTCGCAGCGTTCTGGGCCGGCACCGCCGGGCCGGCGCCGTATGCGCCCGACGAACCTTTGTAGGTCCACCAGCACACGCTGCTGCTGCCGGAACCGGAGAACGGCGTCATCGCCTGCCCGTTCAGCACGGACGTCGGCCCTTCGCCGGTCAGCGCGAGGTTCGTCGCATTGCGCGCATAGACGGGCGCGCCGTAGTTCAGGCAGTCGTTCGCCTGCCAGCGGCTGTAGTAGAGATGGCCGTTCGCGCCGCAGTCGACCGGGCCGTCCTTCGCGTAGTCGGCCGGGTTCGGGCTGAAGTAGATCGTGCAGTTCGCGCTCAGGTGGAAATTCACGTTGCTCTGCAGCACGATCGGCCCCGCGCAATACCAGTTGCCGGCCGGCACGACGACGCGGCCGCCGCCGGCACGCACGCATGCGTCGATCGCCGCGAGAAACGCCGGACGCGAGTCGAAGGCGCCCGGTGCGGTCGTGAGTTCCGAACCGGGGCTGACGGGCGATTTCGCCACCGGGTACGGCGATACCTGCGCGACGGTCGCGCATGGGCGCGCGCCGTAGTGCGTGACGTCGAAGTCATGCTTGCGGAACGCCAGCCGCGACACGTGCGCGAGCGACGCCGCAATGCGCGCCGCCGCGCCGTGCTCGCCCCAGATCAGGTCGACCGCCGCATTGGGCGGCGTGCCGGCCGCCAACGCGCGGGTGGCCGCGAGCGGCCCGCCGAGCACCGCGCCGCCGGCGAGCGCGCCGGTCCAGCCGATGAAGTCGCGGCGCGATACGCGCTTCGGCGAAGGCGATCGGACAGACGAAGACGAACGGCGACGGTTGGCTGCCATGGGCACTCCTTCAGAGGTTGGGGATCGGGGATCGATGCGCCGGTCGGCGGATCTGCATTCATACGTCGTCGTACTACTAAGCGCAGTCTAGACGCGATCGACGCACGGCATGTATTTATCGTTTACCCTGTTTTTACCGAAGCAACACCTCGTATGTGCGCGCACACTCACAATTGCTCGCCCGGCTTTAGAGATATGTTGTCGTATGTTTATGCGCAAAAACTTCAACTAGACATGCCCCGGCCGACGGCGTCCGCCGGGGCAACCGTCTATTCGCCGGCCACCGCGACCGCGCCCGTCACCGGCTCGCGCCCTGCCGACGCGACCGGCTCGAACATCAGCACCAGATCGCCGCGATAAGACCCGTTGGCCGACGCCGCCCCGCCGCCGGTCGGTGCTTGCGCACGGATCTTCAGCGTGCGGGTTTCGTCGTAGCCGTCGAAGCCGTCGTGCGCGGGTTGTGTCAACGTGAGCGTGCGAGCGCCACCGGACGCGATTTCCGCGTCGCCCGCCTGGCTCATCAGCAGAACCTTCGCGTTGACCAGGTCGTCGCGGCCGTTCGACAGCCGTAGCGGCTGCA
Organism: Burkholderia sp. 22313; assembly: GCF_052045245.1. NCBI lineage: Bacteria > Pseudomonadati > Pseudomonadota > Betaproteobacteria > Burkholderiales > Burkholderiaceae > Burkholderia > Burkholderia sp. 22313. Next base: position 121,685 of record NZ_JBQEON010000017.1, on the reverse strand, counting down.
GCAGCGTGACGTTGATTTCGGGATTCGTCGTGCGAACCCGCATCGGCAGCGCCACGGCAAACGTCCGTTGCCCGGCGTCCGTCGCATTCAGCTCGACCACGCCGTACGCGGCGTTGTCCGGATTCGAAACGAACAGGCTGTCGCCGATATGCGCGGTCAGCGTGATCTTCTTGACGACCGCGTGCGGCGACGCCGGGCCTGCGTGGGCGATGCCGGTCAATGCCCCGCACGCGGCGAGTGCGGCGAGCTGTTTTCCGATCTTCATGGTGTGGTCCCGCATTTCGAATGGTTGATATTCGAGCACCCGATCCCGCCATCACCGGCAAATCCGGAACTCACTTATCCCGAAATTAACCGGCAATATCCCCTTGGAATTCGATATGCCCTGCCGTATGCGCGCGATCGTGTCGGCCGAATGCCATTGCAAACGCATACCGGATTCGCCCGTCAGCCCGGCCCGGCCGGCTTAGGTGCTGCCATCGCGCTACGGCATGCAACAACGATAGGTCGCGAAAAGCCCATTCAACATCCATGGAAACCTTCACGCTTCTTTTCGGTTTCCATTTACCAGTGCTATCTCCAAATCAAATAGAACACACTCGCCTATTGCGCGACTATCCGGCCGCCACCCATCCGCCTCGGTCATTCCCCCTCTGTTCAGCCCGCCACCGCCCGCGCTATCGTTTCCGTACCTTCACAGCCCAGGAGTTGCCTTTGCCTTCCCGCCACGGAGTCGACCTCATCCGCGCCCGCGCGCTGTTCGATCGCGAGCGCCAGGCATTCGCCGAGGCCATGCCGCTCTCCCGCGCGTTGTCCGCGGAAGCGGCCGAGCACCTGCTCTTCGGTGTGCCGCTGCACTGGATGCAGGACTGGTCGACGCCGTTCTCGCTGGTCGTGAAGGAGGCGCGCGGCGCGACGTTCACCGACGTCGACGGTCATCGCTATGCGGACTTCTGCCTCGGCGACACCGGCGCGATGTTCGGCCATGCGCCCGAGCCGGTCGCGCGCGCACTCGCCGAGCAGGCGACGCGCGGCTACACGACGATGCTGCCGAGCGAGGACGCCGCCTGGGTGTCGCGCGAGCTTGCGCGGCGCTTCAAGCTGCCGGTCTGGCAGTTCGCGCTGAGCGCGAGCGACGCGAACCGCTTCGTGCTGCGCTGGGCGCGCGCGGCGACCGGCCGCGACACGATCGTCGTGTTCAACGGCTGCTATCACGGCACGGTCGACGACGTGTTCGTCGATCTCGTCGACGGCCGCCCGGTGCAGCGCGACAGCCTGCTCGGACAGTCCTGCGACCTGCTCGCGAATACGCGCGTGATCGAGTTCAACGATCTCGCTGCGCTCGATGCCGCGCTGAAGGAGGGCGACGTCGCGTGCGTGCTCGCCGAGCCCGCGATGACGAACATCGGGATGGTGTTGCCGGAGCCGGGCTTCTGGGATGCGGCGCGCGAACTGACGCGCCGTTACGGCACGCTGCTCGTGATCGACGAAACGCATACGATCAGCAGCGGCCCGGGCGGCTATGCGGCCGCGCAGGGTCTCGAACCGGACGCGCTGGTGGTCGGCAAGCCGATCGCGGGCGGCGTGCCGTGCGCGGTGTACGGCTTCAGCGCCGACTTCGCGGAACGCGCGAAACAGGCGAAGCTGGCCGCGCCGCCCGGTCACTCCGGAATCGGCACGACGCTCACCGCGAACATGCTCGCGATGCATGCGATGCGCGCCACGCTCGCCGAAGTCGCGACCGACGCCGCGTATGCGCACATGTTCGAACTGGCCGCACGGCTCGCGACCGGGCTCGAACGGGCGATCGCGAAGCACGGGCTGCCGTGGTGCGTGACGCGCATCGGCGCGCGCACCGAGTTCCAGTTCACGCGCACGCCACCGCGCAACGGCACGATCGCGGGCGAACAGCTCGACAGTGAACTCGAGCACATCGTGCATCTGTATCTGCTGAACCGCGGCGTGCTGATCACGCCGTTTCACAACATGATGCTCGTGTGTCCGCAGACGACGGCCGACGACGTCGACACGCTCGTCGCGCAGTTCGACGCATGCCTGGGCGAACTGGCGTGACGTGACGAGCGGCACGCCCGGCTCGCCAGCACGCGCGAGCCGATTGCACTTCGGCAGCACCTTGATGAGCGGGCGCTCACATCGATGGACGTCAATCGAGGCACGGCTTGCCGGCCGGCAGGAACTGCCCGCGCCCCGGCTCGGCCGCGAGCAGCCGGCCGTCCTCGACCAGCAGCTCGCCGCGCGACACGCAATGACGCGGCCAGCCCGTCACCTCGATCCCTTCATAAGGCGTGTAGTCGGCCGCATGATGCAGCGACGCGTTCGCGATCCGCACGCGCTTGTCCGGATCCCACACGACGATATCCGCGTCGGCGCCGACCGCGATCGTCCCCTTGCGCGGATACAGCCCGTACAGCTTCGCGGGCCGCAGCGAGGTCAGCTCGACGAACTGGTGCAGCGACAGGTGCCCCTTGCGCACGCCGTCGAACAGCAGCGGCAGGCGCGTTTCGAGACCGGGAATCCCGTTCGGAATATGGTCGAACGAGACGGCGTGCCCGCCCGGATGCTTGCCGCACGGATCGTCGTAGTTGAACGGCGCATGGTCCGACGAGAATACCGAGAACACGCCCTGCTTCAGCGCCTTCCACACGGCCTGCTGATTGGCCGGATCGCGCGGCGGCGGGCTGCAGACGCACTTCGCGCCTTCATAGCCGTCGTGACCGCCATGGCCGAGATCGGCGGCCGTCAGGTACAGGTACTGCGGGCAGGTTTCAGCCAGAATCGGCAACCCGCGCGACTGTCCCCAGCGGATCTGCTCGATCGCCTCGGCACCCGACACGTGGACGATCAGGATCGGCACGTCGACGAGTTCCGCGAACGCGATCGCGCGATGCGTCGCCTCGCGCTCGACCACCGCCGGCCGCGCATGCGCATGGAAATGCGGCGCGGTGTGGCCGTCGCCGAGCAGCCGCTCGGTCAGCCAGCCGATGCAGTCCGAGTTCTCCGCATGCACCATCACGAGCGCACCGTGCTCGCGCGCGACGGACAGCACGTCGAGCATCTGCCGATCGTTCAGCTTCAGGTCGTCGTAGGTCATGTACACCTTGAACGACGTGTAGCCGTTCGCGATGAGCCGCGGCAATTCCTCGGCCAGCACGTGCGGCGTCGGATCGGCGACGATCAGGTGAAAACCGTAGTCGATCAGCGCGCGCCCTTGCGCGCGCCGGTGATAGTCGTCAACGGCCGCCTGCAGCGACTGCCCCTTCGCCTGCGCGGCGAACGGCACCACGGTGGTCGTGCCGCCGCACAGCGCGGAGCGCGTGCCGGACAGGAAGTCGTCGGCCATCTTCAGCCCGTCGGGCATCGGCTGGTCGAGATGGCAGTGTGCATCGACGCCGCCCGGCATCACGAGCATCCCGCTCGCGTCGAGCTCGCGCGGCGCGCGCGGCAGCCCGTGGCCGAGCATGGCCACGCGCCCCGCGCGAATGCCGATGTCGCACGAGAACCGGTCCGCCGCCGTCACGACGTCCGCGTGACGGATCACGAAATCGAGATCGTTCGACATGGCGCGCGCCTCAGACCACGTCGCTGAAGAGACGCCCCCAGCCCTTCACCTGCCGGGTGTCGTAGTCGGCGAGCTGCAGCGACTTCCACACGACGGTCGAGATCGTGTCGTAGATCGGAATGCCCGTCTCTTCCTCGAGCGCGGGCACCAGGTGCGCGGCGTTCAGGTTCGTGCAGAAGATCGAGATCGCGCGCGGGCCGGCCTTCGCGACTTCGCGCACCATCCCGCCGATCTGGTCGCCCGTCACTTCGGAGAACGAGAAATTGACCTTCAGGTTCAGGTGACGCTCGGCGATGCAGTTCAGCCCCGAGCGGCGATAGTTGTCGACGATCTTCGTCTGCACGTCGTCGAGATACGGCGTGACGAGGCCGAACTCGTGCGCGTTCGTCTTCTTCAGGATCTCGTTGAGCGCGAGCACCGAGGTCGTGGCCGGAATGCCGGTCGCTTCGGTGATGCGCTGGCACAGCCGCTCGTCGGCCTCGAAACCGAGCCAGCCGGACGACGTGCCGTTCCACGCGATCACGTCGACCTTCGCGTCGGCGAGCAGCATCGCGGCCTGGATGATCTTGTCGTCGTCGAACTGGCCGAGCGCCTGGCCCGACAGCGAAATCTCGGTCACGGGGAAGCGCGCGAAGTGCGCGGACACGCCCGGCAGGCCGGCGACCATCGCGCTCGTCAGCGGTTCGAGCGACGTGTTGGACGAAGGGGTGAGCATGCCGAGCAGGGTACGTTTCTTCATGATGGGTTTCTCTCTACCAGTGAATGCAGTCGATGCAGTGGAAAGGGTCGGTCAGACCGGGAGCTTGTTTTCGTAGTCGATCGCGCTGGAGCACACGAGCAGGCCGACGCCGGCCGCCGCGAACACCATCAGCGCAAGGAAGTAGGAACCAGTGAACTGCACGATCGCGCCGACGAGGATCGGCACTGTGACGCCGCCGATGTTGCCGCCGAGGTTCATGAAGCCGCCGAGGAAGCCGATCTTGTCGCGCGTGCCGAGCGTCGACGGGATGCACCAGTACAGCCCGCACCAGCGCAGGAAGAACAGCGTCGACGACAGCAGCGCGACGCACACGACCGGATCCTTCACATACGCGACGGAGAAGATCGACACGGTCGCGATCACCGCGGCGATGCCGAACAGCGTGCGCATCACGACGTTCGGGCGGCCGCCCGCGGCTTTCCACTTGTCGGCGATCCAGCCGCCGAGCAGTTCGCCGACGAAGCCGCAGAAAAAGATGATGAAAGTCGAGCCGCCCATCTGCTTGATGTCGAAGCCGTGCACCTTGTGCAGGTAGTTCGGCATCCACGTGAGCAGCCCGTAGAACACGCTGTTGAAGCACATCCAGCCGAAGAACATGCACCACACCGAGCGGTACTTGAAGAAGTCGCGCGAGCGGCCCGACGCACCGGCCGGCTCGGCCGCGAGGTCGCTCGCGTGCGATGCCTCGATGTAGTCGGCTTCGAGATCGTTGACGCCCGGATGCTCGCGCGGCGTGTTGCGGATGTAGTACCACGCGACGAAACCGGCCAGCACCGTGCCGACGCCGGCCACCGCGAACGCAACCCGCCACGAGCCGAGCAGCGCGATCAGCCCGGCGATCAGCACCGCGCCCAGGGCCGCGCCGAGCGGCGCGCCGCCGTCGAGCAGCGTGGCGCCGCGGCCGCGCTCGGTCTGCGTCATCCAGATCGCGTTGAGCTTGCCGCCGGCCGGGTAGATCGGCGCTTCGGCCGCGCCGAGGCCAAGGCGCGTGAGCAGCAGCGACGGCGCATTCGTGCAGATCGCGGCGATCGCCTGGAAGAAGCCCCAGAACACGGTCGCCGTCGCGATCACGATGCGCGGCTTGAACCGGTCGGCCAGCATCCCGCCCGGGATCTGCATCACCGCATAGGTCCAGAAAAACGAGCTGAGGATCAGACCCTCCATCGCCGGCCCGATGTTGAACTCCTGCGAGATGTAAGGCATGGCGACGGACAGCGACGCGCGATCGACGTAGTTGATCGCGATGAGGCTCAGCATGACGACGAATATCTTCCAGCGGACGGCGGACTTGCCGACCGTCAGGGCGGCGACACCGGAGGTTGAAGACATGGACGGACTCCAGGAGTGAACGAGGATGGTCAGGACGTCGCGCAACGTGGAGTCGAGTATAGGATTAGAAATTTATAATTACCGTTATCGTAAACACTTGGTTTGATTGAGATTGTTTTGTACATACTATGATACAGGGTAAGCCCCGATATCGTGATAAGCTTGCACACACAATGAGCCAGACACCCCGCAATCCCCTGCTTCTGCGCACCCGCGGCATGGCCGCGGAGATCGCCGCGCGCCTGCGCGTGATGATCGACGAGGGCGAATTGCCGCCCGGCGCGCGGATCGACGAAAAGGAACTGAGCCTCGCGTTCGACGTGTCGAAGACGCCGCTGCGCGAAGCGCTGAAGGTGCTCGTCGCGGAAGGCGCCGTCACGCATCGCCAGTACATCGGCTATCGCGTCGCGTCGATCGACATCGACGATCTCGTGTCGACCTTCGAGCTGCTGCACGGGCTGGAGGCAATGGCGGGAGAATTGCTGCGCAAGCGGATCGGCGCATCGACGCTGGCCGCGCTGCAGGCGAAGCACCGGCGGATGGTCGAGTGCCATGAAGCCGGCAAGCGCGTCGAATATTTCCGGCTGAACCAGCAGATCCATCAGATGATCGTCGACGCGGCCGGCAACCCGGTGCTGTCGGGCATCTATGCGTCGCTGATGTCGAAGGTGCACCGCGCGCGCGGCGCCGCGAACGCCGACACGCTGCGCTGGGCCGAATCGCTGCACGAGCATGACGAGATCATGGCCGCGCTCGCCGACCCCGACCATACGTTGCTGCCGCAGGTGCTGCGCAGCCATTCGGAAAACACCGCGCGCGAAGTGCTGGCGATCCTCGATCGCACCAGCACGGCCGATGCGCCGGGCAAGCGGGCGGCCGACGCGTAATGCTTCGGTGACGCTTCGCTAATGTTTCGTGAGGGCCGCTGTGCTCCGACGGCCTGACGGCCCGCTACGCAAGAGCGAGCAGATCGACCCGCTCGACGCGATGAAGCGGACCTTCGAGCGCTGCCCGCAGATCCAGCAGTGCTACTACGTGACCGGGGAATGGGATTTCGTGCTGATCCTGGCCGTGCGCAACATGGATCAGTACAACGCGCTCACGCGCGAGTTGTTCTTCGCGAACAACAACGTGAAGCGGTTCAAGACACGGGTGAGCATGAGCCGCGTGAAGGTCGGGCTCGAGGTGCCGGTGGATCCCGGCGAATGACGGCCGGCGCCAGTCGCTGTCAGCGCGCGCCGGCGGCCAACGCCCCGAAGAACGTCGCGACCTTCGCCTTGCTCGTCGTCTGCAGGCGCGACATGAGCCCGTGATCGATGTGCCGCAGCCCGTAAGTCTCGCCGATGTCGCGCTGCAGCCTGCACCACAGATGGCTCGCGATCTCCGCATCGACCATCGCGCGGTGGGCGCGACCCGTCTGCGGCAAGCGCAGCATGGCCGCCAGGCTCGACAGCCGGTGACTTTGCGCGTGCGGGTAGATGCGCCGCGCGACGAGCATCGTGCAGGCAAACGCATGCTCGGCGGCGATCCCGAGCATCCCGAGCTCGGCCTGCCAGAAGCGCTTGTCGAAGCCGGCGTTGTGCGCGACGACCGGATGGCTGCCGACGAACGCGGCCGCTTCCTTCATGACCGTCGCCACCGGCGGCGCCGACGCGATCATCTCGTTCGTGATCCCGGTGAGCGCGACGACGTCGGACGGAATGCGGCGGCCCGCGTTCATCAGGCTCTGGTAGCGGTCGACGATCTCGCCGTCGCGCAGCAGAATCACGGCGATTTCGGTCGCCCGGTCGCCCATGTTCGGAGAAAGCCCGGTTGTTTCGAAGTCGAGTACCGCTACGGTTTGCATGGTCAGGTCAGAGGAAAGATACCTGGCGCGGAACGTCGGTCAGGACGCGTCGCACCGACGAGAAGCGCCACAGTGTATCCCCCGGATGCCGCGGCGGGCGGCCAACCCGATCGCCATGCGCGGCGCATCGCCGCTTTCGTCGGGACGGACAGGCACGCTCGCCCGATCCGACGCCGAACGACGACGCATGTACCGATGCTTGCGCGCATCGGTACATCGCCGTTTTTCTACGTCAACGACAACTGAAGCTCGCCGCCGAATTCACGTCGCCCGAGCCGTTGTAACGCGCGACCTGCGGATACGGACACAGCGGACGTGTGCGTCCCGCCCCCCACGACGTCGGCACGTCGGCGTTCGGCACCGCATTCGTCGCGTCGCGCGCGGTAGCAACGATTGCCGTGGGCGCCTGCCCCTGCTCGACCCACGCGACGAGCGGCGTCAGCATGTCGAACTGGTCGGCCGCCGGCCCGCCCGAGCAGTGGTTCATCCCCGGCACCGGGTAGAAGCGCGCGAAGCTCGACGCATCGCCGCCGTTCGCCTGTGCGACCTGCGCATACCAGTCGCGTGTGTCGTTGAACGAAAACACCGGGTCGCCGGTGCCGTGATAGACGAGCAGCTTCGCGCCGCGCGGCTTCAGCGCGGACAGGTTGGTCTCGTCGGGCGGCGTCATGAACGACCACGACGACTGCGTGTAGATACCGTTCGTCGCGAAGATCGCCGGCGCGTCGTTGTCCATGTCGAAACCGAGCGCGAAGCCGGCGAGGTTCGCGAGCGTGGCAGCCGTTTTCGGCGGCGTCATGAACGTGAACGCCATCGCGGCCGGGTCGAGCGTGACCGAGTTCGACTGCTTCCATGCGGCCCAGCCGCTGCCGGCCATGCCCGGATCGTACGGAAAGCTCGCGTAGAGCGCCGTGCCCGCGCTGTTGCGTGCGCCCGCGAACACGTTCTCGAGCGCGCCTTTCTGTGCGGTCGTCAGGCACGCGCCGGTGCGTGTGCCGTTCGCGCAGGTCGGGATGTCCGTCTCGACGCTGAAATGCGCCTGGCACGCGGCGACGTCCTGCACCATCCCGTCCGTCGCGCCGTCGAGCGCATCGCACTTGTCGAGGATCTTCGCGCCGACGAACTGACGCTCCGCGTCGGTGAAACCGCTGCGGATATCCGGCAGCCCGTTCGTCCCGGTCGCCGACGCGATCTTCGCGAACTGCTGCGCGCCGTACATCTCGCCGATCGCCGCCTTCGGCAGGTGGAAGCCGGGGTCGCCGGCAATGATCCCGTCGTAGTCGCCCGCGTTGCGCACGGCCGTGACCATCGCGTGACGGCCGCCGTTCGAGCAGCCGCCGAAATAGCTGCGATCGGGCGTCTTCCCGTACGCGAGCCGGATCACCTGCTTGGCCATCGGCGTGAGCGCATCGACGGCGCCGTAGCCATAGTCGAGCCGCGCCTGCGGATCGAGGCCGAATAGCGGGTTCTGCGCGGCGCTGTGCCCGGAATCCGAGCTGATGACGGCAAAGCCCAGGTTCAGCGCGTCGGTCAGCGGCCCGCCGCCGCCGATCTCGCCGGTCGCGGTCACGACGTTGCCGTCGAGCCCGCCGTTCGCCTGGTAGAAGAAGCGGCCGTTCCACGCCTTCGGCAAACGCATCTCGAAGCCGATCGCGTAGGTCTTGCCGTCCACCGCGCTCACGCGCTCGTTCATCTTTCCTTCGATCACGCAGTGCTCGGCGATCGGCTTGCCGGCCACCATCAGCGCGCCGGCGGCCGCGGTCGTCACCGACGTGAACGACGTGTTCGCATACGACAGCTTCGCGGCGAGCGCGTCACAGGTCTGCGCCATCGCGGCCGGCGTCGCGGCGCTCAGGTGGGTCGGTGTGGAACTGACCGAATCGTCGCCGCCGCACCCGGCAAGCAGGGCTGCGGCGGACAACGGCGCAATGCAGAGGAATACCGATTTTTTGTTCAAGATAGCTCCCGTCCGGTTCGTCACGCCGCTGGATCAGAACATGTGCCGCACGCCGACCATCGCGCCGAGCTGCCCCATCCCTGCGCCGGGCGTCGTGCCGGCCCCGCCGCCGCTGACCGCATAGCGCGCATGCGCGCTGTTCCACAGATACGACGATTGCGCGTAGACGGCCGTGCGCTTGGTCAGCAGATAGGTCGCGCGCAGCGTGGCCATCGTCGCGCGCGTGTCGTGCGCGCTGTTGACGATCCGGTAGCCTTCGCCGTCGACGATGAAATCCGGCTTCACCGCATACGACGCACCGACGAAGAACAGGTCCGAATGCGCACCGGGCGCGGCCGGCGAACCGGTCGACACGCGCCGCCCGATCCAGCCCGCGCCGATCCGCGCGCCGGCTGCCTGCGCATACGCGCTCACGTGCGCGCGCGCGTCCTTGCCGCCGCTGCTGGTCAACGCAACCGGCGCCATGCCGTCGAAGAAGTTCGCGGCCGCGCCGGTGCCGCCGCGCTGCTCCTCGTACGACGCCGCCGCACCGAAATACGCGCTGTCGTACTTGAGCATCACCGACCAGTCGCGGCACTGGGTGGCGTCGCCCGGCACCTGCCCCGCGCACGTGCCCTGGCCCGGCGAGTTGCCGGTGCCCGCGCCGTCACGGCCGAACGAATACGCGGCGCCGAGCGTCACGCCGCGATAGGTGCCGACGTAGGTCACCGCGTTATCGGTGCGGCCGTTCGGCACGTAGGCGTCGAACGAGCCGAGGCCGTAGATGTCGGGGCCGATGATGTCCGCGCCCTGCAGCGCGAGATAGGTCATCGTGTACTGGCGGCCGAATGCGAGCGTGCCGAAGCCGCCCTTCAGCCCGACGAACGCCTGCCGCCCGAACAGCCGGCCGCCCTGCCCGAGATCGCCGCCGCGCACGTTGAAGCCGCTTTCGAGCGTGAACACCGCCTGGTAGCCGCCGCCGAGATCCTCCGCGCCGCGCAGCCCCCAGCGCGACGGCAGCTCACCCGTCACGCCCGGCATCCGCACGACGTGGTCGCCCGCCGCGTTCGCGTGCGACACGAACTCGACGCCCGTATCGATGATCCCGTACAGCGTCACGCTCGACTGCGCGTGCGCGCCCGGCGCGGCGAGCGCGCAGCACGCACCGGCGGCCAGCAGGCCGTTCCTTGTCTTCGTTTTCATTCGTTGTGTCTCCAGACCATGGTGAATTGCACGCTCTGACGGCGCGCATTGAAAAAACGTAAGCTCAGTCGCCGGCCCGCGGGCGGCGAATCAGCACCAGCGCGGCGACGGCCGCAACCAGCGTGACGGGAATGCTCGCGCCGATCACGACAGGCGCGCTGCGGCCCGCGGCCAGCAGCGTCGCGGCCGCGAGCGGCCCGACGACGGAGCCGAGCCGGCCGACGGCCACCGCCGCGCCGACGCCCGTGCCGCGCATCGCGGTCGGGTAGTAGATCGCCGCGAGCGCATACAGCACCGACTGGCCGCCGACCACGAACATCCCGGCCGCGAACGCGGCCGCCGCGAGCGACGCGAAGCCGGGCGCGGCGGCAAGCGCGGCGAGCGACAGCACGATCCCGACATACATCCCGCCGACCACACGCGACGCGCGCATCCGGTCGAGCGCCGCGCCGATGCCGAGCGCGCCGAGCCCCGCGCCGACGTTGAACGCGATCTGCACGAGGCCGACGTGCTCGCGATCGAGCCCGCGCGCGGCCATCAGCGAGGGCAGCCAGTTCAGCAGGAAGTAGAGGACGATCAGCGTGCAGAAGTAGCTGACCCACAGCGCGACCGTCGACGTCGTGCGGCCGTCGCCGAACAGCGTGCGTGCGACGCTGGTGCGCGCGGCCTGCGTGCCCGCGACGTCGAGATACGCGCGCGATTCCGGCAGGCACCACACCAGCAGCGGCACGAGCAGCAGCGGCCCCGCGCCGCCGACGTAGAAGATGTGCCGCCATTCGGTATCGCCGGCGAGCAGCACGCCGATCAGCGACGCGATCACGCCGCCGAACGGGATCCCGCAGTACATCGTCGCCACCGCGCTGCTGCGCGAGCGCGGCTCGACCGCTTCGGACGACAGCGCGATCAGGTTCGGCATCGCGCCGCCGAGGCCGATGCCGGTCAGCACGCGCACGACGACGAGCATCGCGAAGGTCGACACCTGCGCGGTGGCGATCGACAGCAGGCCGAACAGCACGGCCGATGCGATCAGCACGCGCTTGCGGCCGATCCGGTCCGCGAGCCGGCCGCCGAGCATCGCGCCCGGCAGCAGCCCGAAGGTGCCCGCGCTGAACGCGATGCCCATCTGCGACACGCTCAATCCGAATTCATGCGCCATGCGCGGCGCGGCGACGCCGACCGACTGCAGGTCGAGCCCTTCGAGCAGTGCGATCGCGAAGCAAAGCGCGAGCGTGGTCGCGACCGTGGGTTTTTCGGCAACGTAAGTGTTCATCGTGTCTCCATCTCCAGTCCCATGTCTTGTAGTCGGTCGGCCCCGTAACGGCCGCCGCGCGCCGCCGCCGGCCAGGGGCGAAGCGGCGCGCGAGCCATCGTGTGACTGGCCGCCTTTATCAGGCAGCCTGATTCACTGGCCGCAAGCGTGCCTGCCGGTGTCGTGGCCGGCCGGTCGTTGTGCGTGCTGGTTGGTGCTTGTTGCTGCTGGTTGGTGCTTGTTGGTGCTTGTTGCTGCCCGGAACTGCCGAGGCGCTGCCCGCCTTACGCGTAAATCACGTCGGGGTCACGCCGTGCCGGGTCGTACAGCCCGTCGATCGTCGTCGCGCGATGCTTCTGCACGGCCGCCTGGTTCAGCGACCCCTTGTCGGTCACTTCGCCGAGATCGAGCGACGGCGGCGTATCGATCAGCCGGATGCGCGCGACGAACGTCGAGCCGCCGCTCGCGTGCCGGTTCAGCGCCGCGAGCCATGCGGCGAACGCCGCACGGACGGCCGGTGCGCGCAGCACATCGGTCACGGATGCATCGGCAGCCAGCCCCGCCAGCGCACGGCACGCATCGACGCGCGGAAACACCAGCAAGCCGATGTCGTCGCGATTGATCCCGGTGACGACCACGTCCTGCACGTACGGCGCCCCGCTCGACACCGCGTTCGCGCGCAACGGCCCGACGCTCACGAACGTGCCGCTGCTCAGCTTGAAATCCTCGGTCAGCCGCCCGTCGAACAGCAGCCCGAGTTCCGGCCGCTCGGGATCGGCAAACACGCCGGCGTCGCCGCTGCGGTAATAGCCTTCGTCGTCGAACACGTCGCGCGGATCGACGTCCGCGTGCCAGTAGCCGCGCATCACGTTCGGCCCCTTGAACCGCAGTTCGAGCTTGCCGCCGCATGGCACGAGCTTCGCGTCGCAGCCGGGCGCGGGCAGCCCGATATAGCCGGCGCGCATCAGCGGCCCCGTCGTGAACAGGCACGACGGCGACGCCTCCGTCATCCCGAGGCCGGCCATGATCCGGATGCGCTCGCCGCAATGCGCGTGGGTCACTTGGTCGAGCCGGTCCCACGCGGCCTGCGACAGCCCCGCGCCGCCGAAGAAATACAGCTTCACGCGCGAGAAGAACGTGTCGCGCAGCTCGGCATCGCGTTCCAGCGCGGCCGTCAGCTCTTCCCAGCCCTTCGGCACGTTGAAGTAGATCGTCGGCGCGATCTCGCGCAGGTTGCGCACGGTTTCGTCGAAGCGGCCGGGCACCGGGCGGCCGTCGTCGATATACAGCGTGCCGCCGTTGTACAGCGCGATGCCGAGGTTGTGACTGCCGCCGAACGTGTGATTCCACGGCAGCCAGTCGACCAGCACCGGCGGCTCGCGTGTCAGCTCGGGCATCGTCTGGCGCAGCATCTGCTGGTTGCTGCACAGCATCCGGTGCGTGGTCGGCACGGCCTTCGGCTGCTTCGTCGAGCCGGACGTGAACAGGATCTTCGCGAGATGATCGGGGCCGACCGCCGCGTGGATGTCGTCGATCGTGCGCGGGACGGTGGCGAGCAGGCGCGACAGCGGCACCGCACGGGCCTTTCCGTCTGTGCTGTCGTCGAGCTCCGCATCCGCATCGTGCGCGACGATCAGCACCGCATCGGCCGGCAACGTCGCGTCGAGCGCGCGCGTGAACGGCGCGCGTTCAGCGACGAACACCGCGCCCGGCCGCAGCACGCCGAGCGTGTGACGCAGCTTGCCGTAGTCGGTCGACACCAGCGAATAGGCAGGCGAGATCGGCGAGTACGGCACGCCGGCCAGCATCGCCGCGAACATCAGTTGCAGATGCTCGAGATCGTTGCCGGACAGCACCGCGAGCGGACGCTCGACCGACAGCCCGAGATCGACGAGCCCCTGGCCGATTGCGCGGGCGCGTTCGAGCATCTGCGCATAGGTGATCTCGATCCAGCGGCCGTCGGCGCCGCGCCGCGCGGCCAGCACGCGGTCCGGATGCGCGTGCGCGCCGCGCACGAGGCAGTCGGTCACGCGCGTCGGGTAATCGCCGAGCGGCTCGCGCGAACGCAGGTACCAGGTCCCGCCGTCCTCGCGACGAATCTCGGCCGCGCCGACCGCGACGGCCGCCGCGCGATAGCGCACGCCGCTCGTGTCGTATGCGACCTCGCCCGGAGGCTTCGCTACATTCATCGTGGCCTCGCTCAAATCGGGTAATGACGCGGCGTGGTCTGCACGGTGATCCAGCGCAGCTCGGTGAATTCGGCGATCGACGCGCGGCTGCCGAAGCGGCCGTAGCCGCTCGCCTTCGTGCCGCCGAACGGCATCTGCGCCTCGTCGTGCACGGTCGGCCCGTTGATGTGGCAGATGCCCGATTCGATCCGGCGTGCGAGCGCCATCGCGCGTGCGATATCGCGGCTGAACACGCTCGCCGACAGCCCGAACTCGCTGTCGTTCGCGAGCGCGACCGCTTCGTCGTCGCTGTCCGCGCGCAGGATCGCCACCACCGGCGCGAACGATTCCTCGCGATACAGCCGCATGTCGCGCGTCACGCCGTCGACGATCGCGGGCTGCATCGTCGCGCCGTCGATCCGGCAGCCGAGCGGCAAGCGCGCGCCGTGCGCCCGCGCATCCTCGACCAGCGCCCCGGCACGCGCGGCGGCCGCCGCATCGACCATCGTGCCGAGCGGCTGGCCGGCGCGCGGATCGTCGGCGACCAACGTGCGCGCCTTCCCGGTCAGCCGTTCGACGAGCGCATCGGCGATCGGCCGCGCGGCGATCACGCGCTCTGTCGACATGCAGATCTGCCCCTGGTTGAAGAACGCGCCGAACGCGATCGCGTCGACGGCCGCCTCGAGATCCGCATCGTCGAGCACGAGCACCGGCGCCTTGCCGCCGAGTTCGAGCAGCACGGGTTTCAGGTGCGCGGCCGCGTGGCGCGCGATGATGCGCCCGACGTGCGTCGACCCGGTGAAGTTGATCCGCTTCACGTGCGGATGCGCGATCATCCGCTCGACGAGTTCGGGTGCATCGGCCGCCGCGTGCGTGAGCACGTTGACGACGCCCGCGCCGAGCCCGGCATCGTCCAGCGCCGCGCCGATCAGCGCGTGCACGCCCGGACACGCTTCGGACGCCTTCAGCACGACCGTATTGCCGCACGCGAGCGGCATCGCCAGCGCACGCGTGCCGAGGATCACCGGCGCATTCCACGGCGCGATGCCGAGCACCACGCCGCACGGCACGCGCATCGCGAGCGCAAGATTGCCGGGCACGTCGGACGGGATCACGTCGCCGTCGATCTGCGTCGTCATCGACGCGGCCTCGCGCAGCATGTTCGCCGCGAGCGTCACGTTGAAGCCGAGCCAGCCGGGTGTCGCGCCGGTTTCGGCGACACCCGTCGCGACAAACTCGTCGATACGCGCGTCCATCAGATCGGCTGCCTTCAGCAGCCGGCGGCGCCGCTCGGTCGGCGCGAGCGCCGCCCACGCGGGGAACGCGCGGTGCGCGGCGTCGATCGCCGCGTCGGCGTCGGCCACGCCGGCCGCCGGCGCGCGCGACGCGAGCGCGCCGGTCGCGGGGTTGCATCGGTCGAAGGTTCGCCCGTCGCGGGCGGTACACCACTCGCCGGCGATCAGCATCCGTCTGTCGGTCATGTCGTCTCCTGCCTTGCCTGTCTGTTGCGGTTGCGTTGGCGGTTGCGTCGGCGCTTGTATCAGCGCTTGTATGCCTGCAGGCCCGGCTTGATCGTCTTGTCGTCGAGGAACTGCTTCAGCCCCTGCTCGCGGCCGCGCTCCGGATCGCGCAGCTGCGCCTGGTCGAGCTTCGCATACAGGTAATCCTCGCACTGCTCCCACGTGAGCTCACGCGAGCGCTTGAAGCCGTGTTTGGCCGCGCGCAGCACGACCGGGTTCTTGTCCATCAGCCGCGCGGCGAGCGCGATCGTCGCGTCGCGCAGGCCGGCCAGCGGCACGCTGCTGTTCACGAGGCCCATGTCCGCCGCTTCCACGCCGGTGAACGTATCGCCGGTCATGATGTAGTGCAGCGCGCGGCGATGCCCGACCGTATCCGCCATCGCCTTGCTGACGAGGTTGCCCGGCGGAATGCCCCAGTTGATCTCCGACAGCCCGAACACCGCTTCGTCCGCGGCGATCGCAAGGTCGCACGCGACCAGCGGCGAGAACCCGCCGCCGAAGCACCAGCCGTTCACCATCGCGATCGTCGGCTTGTTGTACATCCGCAGGCGGCGCCACTGCCATTCCGATGCGTCGCGGCGCACCTTTTCCTGCAGCGCGTCGGAGCCGCCGTCGATCTCGCGGAAATATTCCTTCAGATCCATGCCGGCCGTCCATGCGGCGCCCGCGCCGGTCAGCACCAGCACCTTGGCCTCATCGTCGAACTCGACCGCGTCGAGGACCTCCAGCATCTCCCGGTTCAGCGTCGGGCTCATTGCATTGCGCTTGTCCGGACGGTTCAGCGTCACCCACGCGATGCCGGCCTCCACGTTCACGTCCACGGTCTGCCAGCGGTTGTCGTACTTGCTCATGTCGGTTCCTGTCGTTCGTTCCTGTGCGATTCGGTGCGCAGCATTCCTGCTGCGGACGGCTTCATTTAATATCAGGCTACCTGATATTGCAAGCGGCACGAATGGCGGTGTAAACCCGGAGCGGAAGGTGGCGCAACGACGGCGGAATCAGGGAACGACCGGGCGGCCGTCGACGAAAGGCTGGCAGCCGATGCGGGCCGCACCGGCCCGCATCGTGAAGATTCGGAAACGGCTCAGCCGCGCAGGTTGCGCGAGAACAGTTCGAGCGCGCGCTGCACGTGCGCGGCGTCGTCGGTGGAAATATCGCCGAGCATGCGCGTCTCGAGCGGGCGCAGCACGGCTTCGCATTCGCGCAGCATCGCCGCGCCTGCGTCGGTCAGCGTCAGCAGGATGATGCGGCCGTGCGAAGGGTCGGCTTCGCGCGTGACGAAACCGCGGGCGGCCATCACGCTCATCACCTCGTTCGCCGATTGCGGCGTGATCCACGAGCGCTCGGCCAGTTGCGCGTTCGACGACGCGCCGCGCGCCTCGAGCACCGACAGCGCCGTGTATTGCGCGAGCGTGATGCCGAGCGGCGCGAGCGCGTCGGTCATGTGCCGGCGCAGCAGCCGGTCGAGACCGCCGATCACGTAGGTCAGGCGCTGTTGCACGCGCGGCTTCGGCTTGTCGCCCGTGGCGCGGGTGGCACTTTTCGCGGCGTTCTTCACGGTGCCTGCCGTGGCGCTCGTCGCGGCGTTTTTCGGATTCGCGGGCTTGGTCGGTGCGGAACTCATGGTGCGGGCGGGATGGAATTGCGGGCCATCTTACCAGCAGCGCGGGGGGCGAACGCATAGTCGCGACATCACTCTCAGCGTACCTCCATGTACTCAGTTGCCTCGTATAAGTACGAAATTATCGGCGGACACACTAATTAAATTACCAAAATCAATCGACTCTCATCTTGAAAATGGTTCAACACTTCGTGACGGGGTAAAAGAACAGTTTCGCCCCAACCTTCACATGGCGGAGTGACTACGATACCTGAGCCAACAAGGGTCAATATGGAACGAGAGTTCTATTAATTATTAAATAATACTAAATAAATTATCAATCTATTGGCTAAATCCATTTATGACCGACGTAAAAAAGATTCCTTACTATAAACCGCAAAAAGGATTGCTAGGGCCAGAGTTGAAGAAGTATGAGGGGGGCACGAGGGTGCATCCCGCTTGAAACTCAAAAAACTGTGTCAATCGATAAACTAGCTCCGGGCGAAAAACCATCGCCTCCCCCTCCACTGCCACCAAAGCCGGTAGTGGAACCGCCCAAAACTCAGAAGCAAGCTGAAGCAGCGCAGCCGAAGCAACAACCGAAGACCAAAGAACCACCAAAGCAAGACGAGGCCGAAGTTTGCGAGAATCCCCCGCCCTTTGATTTGCAAGATGTAACTATTGCAATGGATAACTTGGGCTGGAGAGTATCAGCCAAACTCGCACGCATTTGGTTTGCGAGTTCCGAGCATATTTACAATGACAATGCCAAGTCAATTCAACCAATAGACAGCAATAGCGTAACTCTTGACTGGACATTGAAGTTTGGAAGTGTGCGGAGGAAATATGAAAAACTTCTTTCCGAGGATATCTATCGAGACGCCGCCATAGTCGAAGCAAGAACAAAAATTCTTGCAAAAATCAACAAGATGCTCTCAGAAGACCGAGGAGCAAATCTCAATATCAATACGGCTCAATTTTTGTCGGATATCCGTCAATTCCATATCGATTGGCAATTTCAGCTTGCCTCGATCAACAATTGGGACACGCTCGAAAATCTCGCACCAACCGACCTCACGGGAGCCTTGGCGAATTTTAATATATACGCAGCCATCGGAAAAATTGAGGTCGCCGGCGAAAAGTATTTTAGATACGAGAAAACAAGCAATTTTTATTGCCTAAACGCCATCGTAAAAATTACGCATGTGTACATTTACATCAAAGATAATTATTCATTTAATGGAATTCAATATTTGGGGCATTGGAATAAGCGTGGCGTGATCATCGCGCCGGGACCTGTGATAAGTGGATCGGCGTCCAGTTCGCCAAAGCGCGATACTGATGTGGACATCTGGGTAAAAAGCATCAACAAGCCCGTGGACACGAGAAAAAGCCTTTTCGGGAAGTTCAAAGAGCCTGACGTGTTCTATCCGGTCTACAACTCGGACTACAATAGGTGGCGCGCCAAGCATCATAGAGGCGGGGACTTTATGATATATTCAAAACCCGTCTTTATGAAGTTGAAGAAACCTGTTGAAATAAAACTTGGTGAAATATGCAGATTAGCGCCCCCAGAATCACTGGGTTAGCCATTCTTGTGTTTTTGCTGATTGGCTTTTCCATTCATATGACCAGGCCAAATTATGGTCGGTGTGATTTTTTTGAAAAAGAACTGAACGGGGGGAAGAAAGAATTCGGAGGCGTGGAATATTACGCAAAGTTGTGCGGCGCGAATATTCGGAATGGGCATGAAGTGAGATTTCAGCTTTTTGATGGAACTGGAGAATTGCGCGCTCAACGCTATTTTTCATACTACGTAAATTCGGCAACCGAGCGAGATCTGGTAGATGGTGTCGGAGGAATCGTATATTACGATAGCTCAAGCAGCGATGTGATGCAGTTGCTTGCGATTCCGCCCACCAAATGGGATTGGATTCGTGCCCGACTACCTTTATTTTAATTGTGGTGATTGTGTGTAAAAGAAAAAGCCCCCGAACCTTCACAAGTCGGTGGCTTTCGTTTTACCTGCCAGCCGATAGAACCTGCCGTCCACACCCGCCATTCATCCAGTACGCGTCCCCGCGAACCGCGCGGTCGGCAAGCCCGCATGGCGCGTCTGCGCGACGAACACGCCACCGGCATCGGCGTCGCTCTCCAGCGCGTCATCGCTCAACCCGACGCGCGCGCTCGTCACGTACAGCCGCCCGTCACCGTCGAGCGCCGCGCAGCTCGGCTGCGCGGTCGGCACCGCGATGCGTTCCGTCTCGACGCCGTCCGCGGCGTAGCGCACCACCCGCCGCCCACCCCACTGCGCGTTCCACAGCCCGCCGTCGCGATCCATCGTCGAGCCGTCCGGGTCGCCGTCCGCATCGGTCAGCCGCGCGAACGTTCGCACGCCGGCCACACCGGCGCGGCTGTAATCGCACACGAGGATTTCACGCACGAGCGAATCGCAGAAGACCATCTTCGTGCCGTCCGGCGAGAACGCGATGCTGTTCGCGATCGCGGCCGCCGGCAGCGCCAGCCGCTCGAGCGTGAGATCGGGATTGAGCCGATAGAACCCGCCGATCGCGCGCGGCGGATCGCCGCCTTCGTCCTTCATCCCGAACACGAACGCGCCGAACGGATCGCACCGCCCGTCGTTCAGCCGCGTCGGCAGCCCGGGTTCGACGTCGACGATCCGCGTGAACGCGCCGCTGCGCAGATCGAAGAACGCGAGATGCGTCGCGAGCCCGACCAGCAGCACGTCGGGGTCATGAGTGAGCGCGAAGCACGTGAGCCGTTCGGGCATCGGCCACTGCGCGAGATCCGAGCCATCCGCGCGGCAGCGCCACAGACACGCGCCTTCGATGTCGGTCCAGTACAGCGCGCGCGTCGCATCGCACCACGTCGCGCCTTCGCCGAGCGTGTTGCGGCTGTCGACCAGCAAAGCCGCCGTCGTGCCCGGATGAGTCTGTTGCATGCCGTCTCCCGATATCCGTCGTATCCGCCCGCGGCCGCGCGTTCGTCGAAGTCAGATCTTCATCGCGCGCCGCTGGTTGCGACGATACTGGTCGAACAGCACCGCGAGCAACAGAATTCCGCCGCGTATCAGATATTGGTAAAAGGTGGGCACGTTCAGGAGGCTCATCGCGTCCTGCACGGAGCCCATGATCAGCACGCCCACCAGCACGCCGGAGATCGTCGCGACGCCGCCCGTCAGCGACACGCCGCCGAGCACGCACGCGGAGATCACGCCGAGCTCGAGTCCGACCGACGTCTTCGGATCGCCGAGGCTCATCCGCGACGCGAGCATCACGCCGGCGAAGCCGGTCACGAGCCCCTGCAGCACGAACACCATGATCTTGATGCGCATCACCGGCAGCCCCGCGAGCAGCGCGGCCTCGCCGTTGCCGCCGACGGCCAGCACGTTCTTGCCGAACACCGTCTTGCGCAACAGGAAGCCGAACACGACGAAGCCGACGATGTTGCTCCAGATCGGATAGGAGATGCCGAGGAACGAGCCGGCGCCGAGCTCGAAGAAGCGCTCCTCGGAGATCATCACCGCGTCGCCGTTCGACGTGATGAACGCGAGCCCGCGCACGACTTCCATCATCGCGAGCGTGACGATCAGCGAATTGATCCGCCAGCGCGCGATCAGCACGCCGTTCACGAGGCCGACCGCGCCGCCCGCGAGGATGCCGGCCGCGGTGCCGAACAGCACGCTGTGCGTCGCGGTGATCAGCGTCGACGCGACGACGCCCGAGAACGCGACGATCGACGCCACCGACAGGTCGACTTCGCCGAGCGCGAGCACGAACATCATCGTCACCGCGATCGACCCGATCAGCGTGACCGACAGCAGCAGGCCCTGGATGTTGCGCGGCGTGAGGAAGTCCGGCACGGTCAGCGACAGCGTCGCGAACAGCACGAGAAACACCATCACGATGCCGGAGCGGTTCATCAGTTGCCACACGCCGCCGCGCGTTCGCGCGGGCACGGCCGGGGCATCCGGGGACGGGGAAGTGCGTTGGGGTTGCATTGCCTGGCTCATAACGTTTGCTTTCCGGTTGACTGCAGGCCGCTAGCGCGGCAGCGCGAGCTTGATCAGCGCGTCGGGCGTCGCCTGCGCCTTCGCGACCTCGCCCGCGATACGTCCTTCCTTCATCACGATGATGCGGTCCGACACGCCGATCACCTCGGCCAGATCGCTCGACACGAGGATCACCGTGCGGCCCGCTTCCGCGAGTTCGTAGAACAGGTTGTAGATTTCCGCGCGCGCGCCGACGTCGATGCCGCGCGTCGGCTCGTCCATCAGGAACACGTCGATGCGCTCGGCCAGCCAGCGCGCGAGCACGACCTTCTGCTGGTTGCCGCCCGACAGCGCGCCGATCGGTGTGTCGCCGTCCGGGGTCTTGATCGCGAGCCGCTCGATGTATTGCTGCGCGAGCGCGCGTTCGCGCCGCGCATCGAGCAGCATGCGCGCCGGGCTGAAATGACGGCGCGCGCTGATGTTCAGGTTGTCGGCCACCGACGCGATCGCGACGATGCCTTCCTGCTTGCGGTCCTCCGGGCACAGCGCGATGCCGGCCCGCACCGCATGGCGCGGGCTCGCGAACGCGACGCGTTTGCCGCCCAGCTCGACGTGGCCGCCGCTCGGGCGCGCCGCGCCGTACAGCAGCTTCATCAGCTCCGAGCGGCCCGCGCCGACGAGCCCGAAGAAGCCGACGATCTCGCCGCGCCGCGCGGCGAACGACACCGGCTCCGACAAGCCCGGCCCGGTCAGCCCCTTCGCCTCGATCAGCACGTCGCCGGCCGTGCGCGGCCGGTAGCCGTACACGTCCTCGATCGAGCGGCCGACCATGCAGCCGATCAGCCGGTCGCGGTCGAGATCGGCGACCGATTCGAACGTCTCGATCCGGCGGCCGTCGCGAAACACCGTCACGCGGTCGCACAGCGCGTCGACTTCCTCCATCCGGTGCGTGACGTAGATGATCGCGCGGCCCTCCGCGCGCAGCGAACGGATGATGCGGAACAGTTGCGTCGTCTCGCGCGCGGACAGCGAACTCGTCGGTTCGTCGAACGCGATCACGCGCGCGTCGCGCATCAGCGCCTTGCCGATCTCGATCATCTGGCGCTGACCGATCGACAGGTACTTCACCGGGATGCCCGGATCGATGTGCTCGCCGAGCCGCTCCAGCGCATCGAGCGCGCGCACGGCAAGCGCGCGCTCGTCGACCACGCCGCCCCGGCTCGGCAACTGGCCGAGCATCAGGTTTTCCGCGACCGTCAGCTCCGGCACCAGATGCAGTTCCTGGTAGATGATCGCGATGCCGGCCTCGAGCGCGGCACGCGTCGACGCGAAGCGCTGCACCGTGCCGTTCAACGTCAGCGTGCCGGCCTGCGGCTGGTTCACGCCGGACAGCACCTTCAGCAGCGTCGATTTGCCCGCGCCGTTCTCGCCCATCAGTCCGTGCACCTCGCCCGCGCGCACCGACAGCGACACGCCGTCGAGCGCACGCACGCCCGGGAACGTCACCGTGATGCCGTCGAGCGCGAGCAGCGCGTCGCCGGGCGGCGGCGCGCCGGCGCCTTGCGTGGCCGCGGCGCTGGTGCCGGGCACGGCCGTGATCGTCTGCATCGTCATTGCGTCGTCGCCCCGCTCGCTCAGATGCCGAGCTCGGCGCGCACGGCCTGCCAGTTCGCGCGCGTCATCAGCTTGCCGCTCGTCTGCGTGTCGGCCGGCGGCATCTTGCCGTTGCGGATCCAGTCGACCAGGTTCTGCGTGCTGTCCTTGCCGTGGTTCGTCGAGCTGACCGCGATCGTCCCGTAGAAGCCGGTCGGCTCCTTCTTCTGGAATTCGGCGAACGCCTCGCCCGCGCCGTTGATGCCGACGCCGATCACGTCGGCCGCCGGGATGTGCAGCTGTTCGGTCGCGCGCACGGCGCCGAGCACGGTTTCCTCGTTCAGCGCGTAGACCACCCACTTCTTGATGTTCGGATGGCGCGCGAGCACCGGCGCTGCCGCGCTGAACCCGCCTTCGTCGTCGGTCGTCTTCTGCGGCGCATCGAAGATGTTGTCCTTGCGGAAGCCGTTCGCGAGCAGCGCCTGCGTCGCGCCGTCGGTGCGCAGCTTCGCGGTCGGCAGCTCGTTGTTGGTGATGCGCAGCGCGCCGACTTCTTCCGGCTTCCAGCCGCGCCGCTTCATCTCGTCGGAGATCGCCTGGCCGACCTGGTTGCCGATCTTGGTCGCCGACATCCCGAGGTGCGGCACGTTCGGCAGCGGCTTGCCGCTCGAGTCGACGAGCTGGTCGTCCACCGTCACGAACTTCATGTTGTAGCGCTTCGCGCGCGACGCGATCGCCGGCCCGAGACGCACGTCGGGCGCGCAGATCACGAAGCCCTGCGCGCCTTGTGAGCCGAGGTTGTCGATCGCGGCCAGCACCTTCTCGCCGTCCGGCGTGCCGATCTTCACGACCGAGAAGTTCTCCTTCTGGCCGAGCGCGGACGCCGCGTTCTGCTCGTTGATGAACCAGGCCTGTTCCGGCATCTTCACCAGGAAGCCGATCTTCAGCGGCGTGTCGGCGTGCGCGGCGCCCGTCATGCCGAGCGGTGCGATGCACAGCGCGGCCAGCAGCGCGCGCAGCGTGTGGCGGCGGATCGTTCGATTCGTGCGATTCGTGCGGTTCATGCGTGTCTCCTTGTATTGGCTTGGGTCTTCAACTTCCGTCGTGCCGGGCCGCGCTCGCGATGGCGCGCCGGCACGTTTTCAGCGGCCGAACGCGTCGGTCCCGACGCGCCGCCCGAACAGGAACGCGTCGGCGACGAGCCGCAACGGCCTGACGTCGACGTCGCTTGCGCCGCGCGCGATCAGCGCGCGGAAATGCGCGTACAGCGCCGGATACTCGCGTTCCGGCCCGATCTCGACCGGCTCGCCGCCGATCGACAACTGCGCGCCGCCACGGCTGATCGCGAGCACGCCGTCCGACGTATCGACCGCGATCTCCCATTGCTCGACGGGGCCGTGGCGCCAGTCGAATTCCGCACGCACGGGCACGCCGTCCGTGTCGGCACAATCGAGTTCGGCCGCGATCGGCATCTGCGCGTCGCTCGGCACGTAGAGCGTCGCTTCGCGCAGCACGAGCTCGCGCGGCAGGATCCGCGTGACGATCGACAGCGCGTTGATGCCGGGGTCGAACACGCCGAGGCCGCCCGGCTCCCAGATCCACTGCTGCCCCGGATGCCAGCGCCGCACGTCCTCCTTCCAGCGCACCTGCACCGCGCGGATCGTGCGCGTCGCCAGCCACGCGCGCGCCGGTTCCACCGCGCTCGCGCAGCGCGAATGCCAGGTCGCGAACAGCGTGAGGCCGCGTTCGCGCGCGAGTGCGTCGAGCGCGGCCACTTCGCCGAGCGTCGCGCCCGGCGGCTTCTCGAGCATCACGTGCTTGCCGGCTTCGAGCGCGGCGCGCGCCTGAGCGTAGCGCACTTGCGGCGGCGCGCACAGCGACACGGCGTCAAGCTCGGGTTCGGCGGCCAGCAGCGCGTGCAGATCCGGATAATTGCGCACGCCGTTGACTTCCGCGTGACGGCTCGCACAGGCGGTCAATGCGAAGCCCGGTTCGGCGGCGATCGCCGGCAAATGCTGGTCGCGCGCGATCTTGCCGATCCCGATCACGCCCAGTGAAATCACCTTGCTCATCTGCGTTCCTCCTTCGTCACGCGCTCAGTGCGCCCAGCGCAGCACGAGCGGATCGAGCCGGCGCGCGATCGCGAGCAGCTCCGCGCGCGTGTCCGGATGCAGTTCCGGCATCGGATGCCGCGGCCGCTCGCACGCGATCACGCCGCCTTCGCGCATCAGTGCCTTCGCGGTCAGGATCCCGGACTGGCGGTTCTCGTGGTTGATCAACGGCAGCCACGCCTGGTAATGCGCGAACGCATCGTCGTGGCGCCCGTCGCGGAAGGCTTCGAGGATCGGCCGGATGCCGTCCGGAAAGCCGCCGCCCGTCATCGCGCCGGTCGCGCCCGCATGCAGGTCGGCGAGCAGCGTGATCGCCTCCTCGCCGTCCCACGGCCCTTCGATCGCATCGCCGCCGAGCCGGATCAGCTCGCGCAGCTTGTTCGCCGCGCCGGGCGTCTCGATCTTGAAGTATGCGACCTGTTCGATCTCGCGCGCCATCCGCGCGAGGAACGGCGCGGACAGCGCGGTGCCGCTCGCGGGGGCGTCCTGGATCATGATCGGGATGTCGATCGCATCCGACACGCGCGCGTAGAAATCGAAGATCTGCGCTTCCGGCACGCGGAACGTCGCGCCGTGATACGGCGGCATCGCCATCACCATCGCCGCGCCGAGTTGCTGCGCGCGCAGGCTGCGCGCCGCGCACACCTGCGTGCTGTAGTGCGACGTCGTGACGATCACCGGCACGCGGCCGGCGACGTGTTCGAGGATCGTGCGCGTGAGCACGTCGCGTTCGTCGTCGGTGATCGCGAACTGCTCGGAGAAGTTCGCGAGGATGCACAGCCCGTCCGAGCCCGCATCGATCATGAAGTCGACCGCGCGCTTCTGGCTCGCGAGGTCGAGCTCGCCGGTCTCGGAAAACGTCGTCGGGACGACGGGGAAGATGCCGCGATGGCGCGGCGTGCTGCTGGAGGTCATGGTTCGGTCCTGCGCGGGCCTCGTGGCGAGGCCCTCAAGCGTTCACGGTTTCACATCATCACTGCGCGACGCGCGGGCCGCTGCCCGCGCAACGCCTGCCGCTCGATGCGCCATTCAATGCGAATGGCTCGGCACGTCCGCGCCGCGCGTGCCGACCAGGAAGTCGAGGTCGCACCCTTCGTCGGCCTGCAGCACGTGATCGATATACAGCCGCGCATAGCCGCCCTTGCCGAGCTGCCCGGCCACGCCCGGCGCCGCGGCCGGGTCGACGTCCGACAGGCGGCGCTGAAGTTCGTCGTCCGGAATGTCCAGATGCAGCGTGCCGGCCTCGCAGTCGAGCTCGATCCAGTCGCCGTTGCGCACCGCGGCGAGCGGCCCGCCCGCCGCCGCTTCCGGCGCGACGTGCAGCACGACCGTGCCGTACGCGGTGCCGCTCATCCGCGCATCGGAGATCCGCACCATGTCCTTCACGCCCTGGCGCAGCAGCTTCGGCGGCAGCCCCATGTTGCCGACCTCGGCCATCCCCGGATAACCGCGCGGCCCGCAGTTCTTCAGCACCATCACCGAGCTGGCGTCGACGTCGAGCGCTTCGTCGTTGATCGTCGCCTTGTAGTGCTCGAGGTTCTCGAACACCACCGCGCGGCCGCGATGCTTCAGCAGCTCGGGGCTCGCCGCCGACGGCTTCAGCACCGCGCCGCGCGGCGCGAGATTGCCGCGCAGGATGCAGATCCCGCCGTCCGCGATCAGCGGCCGGTCGAGCGGGCGGATCACCTCGTCGTCGTAGTTCGGCGCTTCGCGCACGTTGTCCCACAGCGACTTGCCGTTCACCGTCAGCGCGTCCGGGTGCGGCAGCAGCCCGCCCTCGCCGAGCCGGCGCAGCACGGCCGGCAGCCCGCCCGCGTAATAGAACTCCTCCATCAGGAAGCGCCCGGACGGCATCAGGTCGACGATCGTCGGCGTGTCGCGGCCGATGCGCATCCAGTCCTCGAGTTCGAGCGGCACGCCGATGCGGCCCGCGATCGCCTTCAGGTGGATCACCGCGTTGGTCGAGCCGCCGATCGCCGCGTTCGCGCGGATCGCGTTCTCGAACGCGGCGCGCGTCAGCACCTTCGACAGCACGAGCCCTTCGAGCGCCATCTCGACGATGCGGATGCCGGACATGTGCGCGAGCACGTAGCGGCGCGAATCGACGGCCGGAATCGCCGCGTTGTGCGGCAGCGCGACGCCGAGCGCCTCGGCCATGCACGCCATCGTCGACGCGGTGCCCATCGTGTTGCAGGTGCCGGCCGAGCGCGACATGCCGGCTTCGGCCGACAGGAAGTGGTGCAGGTCGATCTCGCCCGCCTTCAGCGACTCATGCAGCTGCCACACCGCCGTGCCCGAGCCGATGTTCTTGCCTTCGAGCTTGCCGTTCAGCATCGGCCCGCCCGACACGACGATCGCCGGCACGTCGCAGCTCGCCGCGCCCATCAGCAGCGCGGGGGTCGTCTTGTCGCAGCCGGCGAGCAGCACGACCGCGTCGATCGGGTTGCCGCGGATCGCTTCCTCGACGTCCATCGACGCGAGGTTGCGCGTGAGCATCGCCGACGGCCGCAGGTTCGATTCGCCGTTCGAGAACACCGGGAATTCGACCGGGAAGCCGCCCGCTTCGGAGATCCCGCGCTTCACGTGCTCGGCGAGCTTGCGGAAGTGCGCGTTGCACGGCGTCAGCTCGGACCACGTGTTGCAGATGCCGATGATCGGCCGACCGTCGAACTCGTGATCGGGGATGCCCTGGTTCTTCATCCAGCTCCGGTACATGAAGCCGTTCTTGTCGTTCGTGCCGAACCATTGGGTGGAGCGCAGCCTGGGTTTTGTTGCCGACATCGTCAGTCCTGTGGTGACGGGATACCGGCGCAGTATGGGCAGAATTTTGATAACTCGCTAATGACGTTTTAGGCGATTACGATATCGATTCCGATATCGATATAAACCCGTACGATGCCCGAAGCCAGCCCGTGGGGAAGCCGCAACCGCCTGAAAACCCGCCAGCTTCTGCTGGTCGTCGCGCTCGCCGACGAAGGCAGCATTCATCGCGCGGCGGCCGCGCTGAACATGACGCAGCCGGCGGCGTCGAAGCTGCTGCGCGAGCTCGAGGAATCGATCGGCGCGGTGCTGTTCGAGCGCCTGCCGCGCGGGATGCGGCCGACGCTGTACGGCGACGCGCTGATCCGCCACGCGCGCGCGGCGCTCGGCAGCCTCGACCAGGCGCGCGAGGAACTGGCCGCGCTGAAGGCCGGCCATCTCGGGCACGTGGCGGTGGGTGCGATCACGTCGCCGGGGCTGCGGCTCGTGCCGCCGGCCGTCGCGGCCGTGAAGGGGACACATGCGAACGTGCGCGTGTCCGTCGCGATCGACACGAGCAACGCGCTGCTCGAACATCTCGCGCAGGACAAGCTCGACATCGTGCTCGGCCGGCTGTCCGCCGAGCACGACAAGCTGCACCTGCGCTACGAGCCGCTGACCGGCGAGCCGGTCGCCGCGGTCGTGCGGCCCGGCCATCCGCTGCTCGGGCAGGCGCCGCTGTCGCTCGCCGACGTGCAGCGCGCCGCGTGGGTGATGCCGCCGGCGGGCAGCGTGCTGCGCCATCGCTTCGAGCTCGTGTTCCAGCGCGCGAGCCTCGCGCCGCCCGCGAACGTCGTCGAGACGGCCGCGCTGCTGTTCATCACGCAATTGATCGAGCAGAGCGACATGATCGCGGTACTCGCGGAAGACGTCGCGCGGTACTACGCGCGACACGGGATCGTCACGATGCTGCCGCTGGAGATGGATTGCCGGATGGACGATTTCGGGATCATCACGCGCACCGACCGGCTGCCTTCGCCGGCCGTCGAGGTGATGGCGGAGGCGATTCGGGCGGCGGCGCGGGAGGTGTACGGGGTGGGAGTGTGAGGCGGCGGCCTCGGGTTCATGTGGGCCGCGGGCCCGTTGAAGGGCCCCTTGCCCGCACGGTGAATCCGATAATTTTTCCTTTATTTTCAATAGCCTATGCATTCATGTCTGCGCATGGGGAGGGCTGTCCTGATTCCGGAAATCGGGATAGGGGCGGTCAAGTGAACCTGCGTTTCGCGCCCACCCGACATTTCCCTTACCGCCGGCTTCGAGCGCTCCTGTGCAGCGCTGCGTTCTCTATGGGCTTGTCCACGGCGGCATGGGCCGGCGGCGCAACGGGCTGCGACCTTGCGCCGAGGCACGGTTTCAATCTGATTCAGGACCGCCAGGCGCCTTTCGGCTCGGCGCAAGCCTTCGAGAGCATGAGCCGGATGCGCCGCACGGGCGCCAACACGGTCGCGCTCGTGCCGTTCCTGTGGCAGCGCAAGCCCGGCGCGCCCGACATCGCCCGCGGCGACGACATGAGCGACGAGCAGCTGGCGCAAGGCATTCGCGCCGCCCACCGTCTCGGGCTGACCGTCATCGTCAAGC
Organism: Burkholderia sp. 22313; assembly: GCF_052045245.1. Taxonomy (NCBI): domain Bacteria; kingdom Pseudomonadati; phylum Pseudomonadota; class Betaproteobacteria; order Burkholderiales; family Burkholderiaceae; genus Burkholderia; species Burkholderia sp. 22313. The sequence continues at coordinate 92,401 of NZ_JBQEON010000017.1, read as the reverse complement.
CGCAGGTGTGGGTTCCCGGCACGTGGGCCGGCGCGGTCCGCATGGACACCGAGGCCGACTGGGGCATGTGGTTCGCCCGCTACGCGCGCGCGCTGACGGGCCTTGCCGTCGTCGCCGCGCGCGAACATGCGGAAGGCTTCGTCATCGGAACCGAGCTGGATGAGACCACCGCGCATCCCGAATGGCTCGCGTTGATCGCCGATGTACGCGCGGTTTTTCATGGGGAGGTCTCGTATGTGGCGCATAACGTCGACGGCGCGGAACAGGTACCGTTCTGGCAGCGGCTCGACGCCATCGGCGTGACGCTGTATCCGTCGCTGGTCGCGGACGACAAGCCGGCCGAATGGGTGCGCGTGATGCAGGAGACGTCCATGCGCTTGCAGAGCCTCTCCAGGCGCGCGGGCCGCCCCGTGTTCGTCGCCGAATTCGGCCTGCGCTCCGCCTCCGGCGCGGCGGTAAAACCGTGGGAGAGCGCCGAGGAGCGTGTAGCCAGCGTCGACGAAGCGCTGCAGGCCGATGTCCTGCGCGGATGGCTCGACGTCTTGAAAGCGCCCGCCGTGCAAACGGCGCTGATCTGGCGCTGGATCAGCGCGCCGGGCTCGGGTGGCCATGCCGATACGGACTTCACCGTGCAGGGCAAGCTGTCGGAGGGCATGCTGTCGTCACGCTGGGCGCGTTGTCAGGCGGAAGGTCATCGCGCCAATCCTTGAGCGGCGGCGCCTTCAGAAACGACGCCAGAGGCCCGCAACCACGCCCTGCTCACGCCAGGAGTTCCGGCCCGCGACGGTAGTGACCGCCCCCAGCTGCGCCGACCACTTCGGCGCGAAATCCCACACCACGCTCGGCTGGATCTTGTAGTAGCGGTAAGGCGCATTGAACGGGCCGGTGCCCGCGCCGTCGGAGATCACGCTGAACGATTGCAGCAGCACGAGCCACTGCGGAGCGGGGCGCGCGCCGAGCGTGAGGTCGATCCGGTATTCGCTGGGCGGCGCGCCGTTGCGGATGTGCCAGGCCAGCTCGGCGTCGACGAAGGCCGGCCAGTTGCCGATCTGGAAGCTGCGGCCATAGAGCGCGCGCAGGTCATACTCCATCCCCGTGTAGCCGACTTCCGCCGGATTGCCGCTGTTCGACGCGCCCGGCACGCGGGCCGTCGCCTCGACCGAAAACACATTCGCGCCATTGCTGTAGATGCGCTTGCGCAACCCAAAATCGGTGTAGCCCAAGCCGAAGTAGCTGCCGCCCGCGCTGCCACCCACCGACGTGTGCAGCAACGACGGACCGACAAAGCCCGTCAACGAATCGGTGAGACCGTATTCGACCTGCAACCTGGTTTCGACTTTGCGGTAGTCCCGGTTGGTGAACGCGTTGCCGTCGTCGTTGAAATAGCGGTCGTTCGAGGTCGCCGTCGTGCTCAGGAAGGTCTCGCCCGAGCCCGCGGGCTGCGTCCACGCGCCGGCGAACACGCTCGGCGCGCCCAGCATCATCAGCAAGCCGAGCCCCCAGCCGCGCGCGGACGCCGCGCTGCGCTTGCGCGCGAACTCAAACGGGATTGCGCGCGTCGTTGCGCTCATACACTCTCCAGCCATTGGCGTCGTAAGTCAGGCGATATCCGCGCATGCCCTGCGCGTACAGCTTCGGGAACGTTTGGGCAAGCAGGTCGTCGTCGAGCATCCCGGGACGATCGGGATCGGGAACCGCGATGAAGCGGGAATGGATTTGATGCGTGAACGTCGTCAGCATGAAGGCGTCGTCGGTGGGCGTGACGAGGCCTCGCGCGCTGCCGCGCGCGGCCAGCACCTCGGGGTGGGCCGGCGCGTCGATCAGGACGTCGGTACGCGTGGCGAGGTAGCGCCCGAGCGCTGCCACCCCGGCGTTCTGCCCGACCGTAACGGGCGTGCCCATTGCCGCTTCGCGCCAGCGCGCCGGCTCACCGGAACGCCACGGGAGCGATACGCTCCAGCCGAGCGCCACGCCGGCCAGCAGCAGCGCCGCCACCGCGCCGCGCGACCGTGAAGCAGCGGGCCAGCGGCGCAAGGCAACCACGGCAAGCGCCACGAGGAGCGCGGCGATCCCTGGCAGCACCGATGGCGTCCTGGTGTCGCCGTCGACCGGCGCGGCGGCCCAGACGTGACCCAGGAGGTTGCGCAGGAACGGGGTGGCGCCGTCTTCGAACAGTGCGTTCTCGTAGGCGAAGCTGCCGAGCGCGAACAGCAGCGGAAACAGCAGGACGAGCATCGAATTCGGCGCGGAGCGCGCGATCAAGTCAGGCGGCAGCGCGAGCACGAGAAACGGCAACGTCAGCACGCAGATGAGTGCCCCCAGCGGGTGAACGAACGCCGTGAAGGCGAGTGCGAACGCGAGGTTCATGAAATCGGTGATGCGTCCGTGGACGCGGCTTGCCCAGTAGGCCGTGGCGTACCAGTAGACGGCGACGAGCAGCAGCACCGCGCCTACGCCCAGCGTCGCCGGATACAGAAAGAACGGATGCACGCAGACGAGCACCGTGAGCACGAGCGACCACCACCCGCCGTACCCTGCGGCACGCAACGCCGAAGCCCAGGCGGCGACGAGCAGCGCGGCCAGCAGCGCTGCGGCGACGAGCGGCGGGGGCAGCGATGTGAATTCGCGAATGGATACGCCGGTGAGGACGTTCAATGCAAACGCAATCGGTGGATACGTTGTCGTGAACTCGCGGTATGAGCCCTTGCCGTCGCCGTACAGCACGACTTCGCCCCAGTCGCGCACGACTGCCGCGGCGATGAACCCGTGCTGGCGCAGCCACCCATCGAAGGCGATCAGCGCGGCAAATGCAACGAGCGCGATGACGGCGAATCTCAGGACGCGCATCACGATGCGCCCCCGGTCGTAGCGGCCCTGGCTTTCGCCAGCTCGATGGCGGTGTGCGACGACAGCCCGTGCTGCGTCTTTTCCCAATAGAACGGCTTGTAGACGAGCTGCCAGAGCGCCTTGTAGGCCGCCACCGACATCAGCGCCCAATACGCGAACACTGTGAGGCTATAGGGCACGAGATCGATCCACTTGCGCCGCAGCGGCGCGAGCATGGTGAGATAGATGAAGGCGCCATTGCCCGCGAGCAGGTTGAAGAGGCTCAGGTAGCGCAGGAACGGCGGAAACAGATCGTCGAATCCGGTCGTGCGCGAGCAGGACCAGATGATCAGCATCGCCCAGTAAAGCGGATTGAGCAGCGCCGACACCACGGTGCCGCCCACGAAGAACGCGAACCCGAGCGCACCGCCCAGGCCAGTCGAACGAACCAGATGGACCGGTCGGCGCGTATGCACGAGAAACGTCATCATGTAGCCCTTGATCCAGCGCGAGCGCTGCCGGATCCAGTTGCCGATCGCGACGTTGGCTTCCTCGAACGTGGTCGATTCGATCACACCCACCCGGTAGCCCTTCTGCGTCATGCGAATGCCGAGGTCCGCGTCCTCGGTGACATTGAACGGGTCCCAGCCGTTCAGTTCGCGCAACACGTCGAGCCGGAAATGATTCGACGTGCCGCCGAGCGGAATGGGCACCTTCAGGCGCTCCAGACCCGGCAGAAGGAGGTCGAACATCAGCGCGTAGTCGAGCGTGAACATGCGTGTGAGCCAGTTTTCACGCGCGTTGTAATAGTTCAGCCGGCACTGGATGCAGGCAGTATTGGCCGGGGCGCGCCGGAAGGCAGCCAATACCTTGAGCAACTGGTCGGACTCCGGCTTGTCTTCCGCGTCGTAGATGACCACGTAATCGCCGCGCGCATAACGCAACGCGTAGTTGCAGGCTTTGGGCTTCGTCTGCGGATGCGAAGGCGGCACGCGGATGATCTCGAAGATGCCCTCGAGCCCCAACGCTTTCGCCGCTTCGATCGTCGGCGCGTCGTTCGCTTCAAGCACGAGCTTGATGTCGAGCTTGGCGCGCGGATAGTTCAGGCTGCGCAGCGCATGGGCGAGAATCGGCAGCACTTCCGGCTCGCGAAACATTGGCACGAGCACCGTGAAGACGGGCAGATCCTCGTCGCGCAGCGCGTGGACGTCCTCGTCCGGACCGCCGCCGCTGTTCGATGGCGCCACGTCGCTGCACCACACCAACACGCCTTTGAAGAGGAAATTGCCCAGGTACCACAGGCCGCTCAGCGTATTGGCGGCGATCAGCGTCGCCGCGGGCGCGCAGGCGAACCCGAGCAGCACGGCGGTGGCGAGCGCGTAGAGGAAGATCAATTGGGGCGCGGTGACGATCCGCTTCGCCGACATGACCGGATCGCGCTCGTCGAGACTGTGCACGGCATCGTGCGACAGCTGGGCCTCGAACACGCGCTGCGTGGTCCAGATGATGTCGAATTTCGACGTGACGACGAAGTCGATCTCATCGCCCCATTTGCCGCGTGCGAATTCGGTCGTCTCGGCGCCGGGGTCGGCGGTCGCGACGGTCAGGCGTCCGTTCGCCTGGCGCCGCCAAGGCATGGTCAGACGCCCCGTGTAGAGCGAGGCGTCCGCGGGATCGAGCAGCGCGGTGTCGGGCGGCTGTGCGGCCAAATCCACGAATGGCACGCCGATGTGCACGGCGAGCGTGCGGTATAGGTCGAGCGATCTGATCCATCCCATCGCCACCACCACTTCGCCGAGGCGCACCCCCCAGCGCTGGGCAAGCTGCAGGGCCTCCTCGCGCTGAGCGGGCGTGATCAGCGCCTTCTCGACCAGCAGCGCGCCGATGCGCGGCGTCGCGACGCCGGCGCTTTCCTCCAGGGACGCGTTCATCGTCACGGCTCCTTGCGTTCGCGCCGCTGGCGGCTATAGACGCGCTGCAGCGCGACCAGCACCGCGATCGTGATCGCGAGCCATACGGCCAGCAGCAGCCAGCTGCCGTAGCGGCGCCCGAGGACTTGCCAGGTGGTCGCATCGGGGTAAGTCACTTCGGTGAGCTTGTCGCGCTCGGTCGACAGCGCCAGCGTGACGCCCGCGGGGCCGATGAACGCGACATTGCCGCGGTCCAGCGCGACGGTTCGCGGCGCGGGGACCGCGCCGTCGGCGCCCGAGCTGCGCAGCCACAGCCCCGGGGGCGCGTTTTTCAGCGTGACGAGCTGGGCGATCAGCGTGTTGCGCGCGTCGTTCAGGTTGAAAAGCGGCGTGCCGGAGCGGGTGCGCACGAGCACGTTGCCGCGGTCGATGCGCACCGGCACGGCGCTGTCGTCGAAGCGGAAATCGCCCCATGCGATGAATGCCGAGTCCGGGGCCGAAATGCTGTCGCCCTGGCTGCGCTTGACGACGACGGGCGTGTCGGCGGGAGCGAGACCGGCGGCCGCCGCCGCGACGACCTGCAGGGCGGTGCGCTGATCGGCGCCGTTCAGGCTGTCGCGCACGAAGACGGTCAACTGGTTGCGTGCGTGCGGCGCCAGCGCGTAGAAATCGTGGGCGGGCGTTTCGGCCTCGCCGAGCTCGAGCGCACTCGAGCCCAGCAGCTGCGCGGGAAAGTTCGCCGGCAGGTAGGTGCAGTCGCCCGCGCGCGGCTGACGCTGCATGACGACGCGCACCTGGTTGTCGAGGCTCACGAGACCGTGCGGAATGAACGCGTGCAGGCGCGTGATGCCGTCTTTCGACGCCGTGGTGCCTGCGAGGAAGCGGCCGTTGAGAAACACGTTGGCGACGGCTGGCACTTCGCTGCCGTCGGTGCCGACGCCGATGTCGAGATCGAGCGCAGTGGGCCAGCGACCGGCCGGGAGATCGGTGGCGCGGAAGTCGGCGATCCAGACTGCTTCGCCCGGGGTATCGGAGATGGGCGTGGCGATGCCGAGCTGGTCGAACGTCAGGCGATCGCGCGGCCGCTCGCGTGGTTGAATCGCGCCGACCCGGATCATGCGGCCCGTGGCGGCATCGCGCCAGTCCGAGCCGAGGAAGTTCACCGCCCGTTGCGGATCGCTGCCTGTCAGCAGCAGGCCGGGGCCGTCGACGAGCGGGACGACGCTGGACATGGCCGTCGAAGGGGTAGCCGAAGCGGCTGCCGCGAGCGTGGCGCCCAGATCCGATGGCGAGGCGATGATCACATCGCCGCGTTGCCAAGCCGGATTGGCTTCGCCGGGCTTGGCCAGCAGTTGGGCAAGCGGCACCAGTTCGACCTCATGGCCGCGGGCCTTGAACAGCCTGACCACCGCAATCGCTGCGGCCATTTCCTGTTCCGTCAGCTTGCGCTCGGGAATGCCGACGCCTATTTTAGGTGGCATCAGCGTGATGGCAGCGGAGACTCCGTCGAGCCTGTCGGCGGGGACGTCCAGCGCAAGCGTGGTCTCCGGCAGGACACTGAAGCGGTCATTCACGAGCCGGAGGTCGATGCAGCGGTCATTCGTCAACACGCCTGAATAACGGATCGTGACCTTGACGAAGTCTCCCGCAAAATCTCCCGGAACGAGCGGCACGTCGATGACCTGACGGTCGTGCCCGACAGGCAGCGCGCGAGAAATGACCGTGCGCTCGCCTATCGTGACCAGCATGCTGCGGCGGCCGTCGAAAGGCGCCGCTTCGTCATACGCGAACTTGAGCGTACCGCTCGCGACGTGGGCCGCGCGAGGCACCGGAAAGAAGAACGTCTTCCCCCCGCCGAGCGATCCGAATTGAGCACCTTCGTCAAATCCAAGCTCGGCAATAGTGATGTTGCGCTTGATGACGGAATTGTGTCGAGCAGGTTGAGTACTGCTGTGGACCTGCGAATAACCCGGCGTGGGGAAGACGGCGGCTACGCATAGCGCGGCCGCCGCCAGGCGGCTAATGGTCTTCATCAAGTAACCCCGTGACTTCTAAACCAATTCGAGTTGTTGAAATATGTTCGGCGCGAATCGAGTCGCGCTCTTTGATACCGGAAATTGCCGGGATGCCTGCCGGAATTTTTCTCAAGCCTTCCATTACGCCCGGGTGTGCCAACACCCGCGCATCATGCGGCCGGCCGAATCATATCAACTGGTCGGACATCTAACTATCAAAAATAGTGAAATTCTGCTTTCCTGAATTGTCCTGACAGATTATTCCTAATTAAATATCAGGATATCCCTACAAATAAGCACGGGGGTTTGTTGGTAAATGAACCGCAAACGTTTTCCCGCAAAATCAATACCGAATATCAAATTTCCACCAACCATGCGTGCCATTGGATTTCGACGACAGCGTCCATAACGTGGAGAGGCACGCATTGTGGTCAACGGTCGGTCGAGCGTGAAGATCCGGTTGGTGACGGGCGAATCAATAGACGACACCGGTTTATGAGGCCGCAGCATTGCTTGAGGGGCTCGAAAGAACTTCGACTGCGGTTTTTCCCTGCGGGTAAAGCCGATTGCGTTCGGTTGTCCACCGCGGCGGAATTAACGAATTGACGCACTCCCCGTTCCCGAATGCCTTGAACAGCATTCCGACTGTCGTTAGCTGGAACGGTCGGCGCCGCGTACGCGTCGTTCGAGATGAGAGCGGGAGCCGCGGGGTTCCCTTACGCCAATTTCAGATAGTCCTTACACAATTTCGCCCTCCAGTCGCACGCCTTGTGTGCCGTAATAGCCTTGATTGCGGTTTGCAATGGCCATGGGTATGGAGTCAATGGCCCGCGTGGCCGCGAAATTCTCTCAAATGAAAACGCTTGGCGGGCCGGTGGTGGAAAAACTCTTGCGCAAGCAAACAAGCTTCGTGCGAAGCGTGCTTGGACGACATGGGATATGGCACCGCAAGACAGACACGACCATGGGTTCGCAACGGTGTGACACGCAAGGCGTCCGGTCGGACCGGCGCTGCGCAGACTGCGTGGCGCGCTCGGAAAGCCGACGTTCGCCGGCCGACGCTACTGGGGACGTTCGGGGCAGCGGCACGCGGTCGCCGAAGCACGGCATGACCACGCAACCCGGATATTTCAACTCGCACGCGGCAGAGCTCCCGCGTGCGGAGACCCGGCATCCCAAGACGTTCCAGCCAGCGCGCCAAGGACATGATCGGGAACGCTGCCATGCGTAGCACACGTCATCGCTCCCTTGCGTCCCGTGTGCTGCGTCTGGCCGGTATGCGCATCGCACTTGTTTGCTTCCTGGCGGGAGCGGTGTCGTATCGCGTCAATCATGCTTCGCTCGAGCAAGCTGTACGCACCCAACTTTCACTTTCGGCAGAGCAGGCCTTGCAGCGTGAGGCGTTGCCCTTTCGGGAGGTCAAGGATCTGGAAAGGAATTTCCTTTCCGAATTCCATCGGATCGACTCGATACCCGAAGCGAGGCGGTCGCTGGTGCGGGATTTCGAAACGCTCTTCTACCGACATCCGGACGGCTCCTATACGCAGCGCCCAGGTCTCTTCGAAGGCGGCCCGCTGCCCGACGGCCGACGTTTTCCCGGCATGTCCGCGACTTATGCGCCCGACGTGCCGCCGGATGACGATGTAAAGGCGCGTTTCGCGCTCTCGTTTCTGCTTTCCTACCAGTATGGCTCCGCGACGAAGGGACGGCTTTTCAATTTCTATGGGGTTGTGCCGGAGAAAGGCTTTCCGATCTATCAGGCCGCGGACATCGCAAAGGTCTTCAGATACGATGGGCCCGATGCGCTGCGACTCGAGACATACGAGTTCTACTCGCGGGGGTTCACCGAAACACGTAGCGAGGCGATTTTTACGCGCATCTACTGGGACCCGTCGAATGCCGCCTGGATGACCACGATTGCCACGCCAGATGCGGCCGATGCTGCCGGCCGGCACCGCATTATGGCCTGCGTCGACCTGTTGCTCGACGGACTGATGAAACGAACGGCAAAGCCGGTGTTGCCGGGTGCGCGCAGCACGATCTTTGCTGGGGACACCGACGGCACGCTCATCTTCGACGGCAACTATTCCGCTGCCATTACGCGCAGTGAAGGACACGCTTCCATCACGTCGCTCAGGCTGGCCGGTTACCGGCCGTTGCTCGATGCGAGCCGGCGGCTCGCAGGCGGCGCCGTGGCGCTTGTCGAAAGCGATAACGAGATCGTAGCTGTCGGCCGCATTCCTGAGACACCGTGGATACTTGCCGTCCACTACCCGAAGTCGCTGTTGAGGTCAGCGATCCTCACCAATCTCGGCATTGTGGTTGCGGTAGGGGTTCTCACGCTGCTCGTCGAGATCTTCATTCTGCGCTCGGTCCTGCAGAAGCAGGTGGTGGAGCCGCTGAAGCGCCTGATGCGTGCCACGGAACGGATCGGTCATCGCGGCGTCGACTTCGACGGCGACGAGCTGCCGACACGGTCGAACGACGAGATTGCCGCACTATCGCGGGATTTTGCGAATATGGCTGCGCGCGTCCGGGACACGCGGGACGCGCTCGAAGAGAGAGTGTCGGCCCGTACGTCCGAACTCGAGCAGCTTAACAGGAAGCTGCTCGAGGTCAGCATGACCGACGAGATGACGGGCGTGGGCAACCGGCGCCGTTTTGACCAGGCGCTAGCGAGCGGTCTCGCGCGCCTCGAGCGAGCCGGCGGGCTGCTGATGCTCGCGATGATCGACGTCGACTGGTTCAAGCACTACAACGACCGGTATGGGCATCCGGCCGGCGATGCCTGTTTGCACCGGGTCGCCGGGATATTGGCGAAGAACATCCGGCGCGAACACGACGTGGTCGCGCGCTATGGCGGCGAAGAGTTTGCGATCCTTGCACAGATTTCCGAAGGTGATGACGCGCTCGCGATCGGTCAGGCACTCTGCGCCGCCATGGAAGAGGCCGCAATTGAGCACGCGCTTTCGCCGTTCAGGCATGTCACGCTAAGCATTGGCATGGCAGTCGCCGCACCCGGAGATCTGAAGGATCCGGAGGGCCTTTTACTTCAGGCCGACCGCGCGCTTTATCGCGCGAAGCAGGAAGGTCGCAACCGTGTAGCGATGGCCGATCTGTCGCCTGGGCTTACGGGGCCGACAGCGGCGTAATCACGTGTCGCCATGGCGTGCCTGAATATGTCGGACCGGCATGATTTTTTCTCCTGCGTGCGGAGCGCATTCCGGGTATGGGATGTAGTCCTTCGTAACACGCTGTTGCACGACCACGCGAATCCTTAGCCAAATTTCAGGAAATGCCTACATGGCTGGCACTTCAGTTTTTTTGGAATACGGCCGTTTACAAGATTTTTACAGCACGTGATCGAGAGGCCGAGACGTGGAAAAAATCTTGCGCACGCAAGCAAGCAAGCCTCGTGCGGCCACGACCTTGGTTGTCGAGCCGAGACCAGTTCCACCTATTGAGCGGAGCAACCGCCAACACTCGAATTCGACCCGTGTCGTGTATACCGCAGGCCTCAAGTCAGCCCTTCTCCTCGATTTGTACACGATCTCGCAGGCGTGTCGCGCACGCTCGAGGCGGTCCGTGGTCCCTCTTCTTCATCCTGCCTGCGGTGGCCTCCGGGCCAATGCTCCAGGCATTCCAGGAATTTCGGACTACCCACCGGCCGCGCGCACCTGATTGCCGGTTAACGCGTCTCCCTCAGCCGAGATGCCCACACGACTGCAGTTTCCTGGATTTGCTCTGACGTCGGCCCATCTTTGTCGGCATACCAGGCATTTCTTCGTCGGACCATGTCATGCCACTGGGTTCCAGTGCTGGCAATGTCCCTATGTATTGATATTGAAAAAGCTTTCGGCATGAAAACGTATTTCTCGAACATGAAGATCGGCACCCGGCTCGGCCTGGCCTTCGGCATGGTGCTCGTACTTTTGTCCGGTGTGGCGCTCATCGGGGTAGCGCGCCTCAACACGCTCGACAACGCCATCACCAGTGCCATCGATTTCAGTGGCAACGAAAACCATCTCATCTCGCAGGCGCTCGGCAGTGCGCAGGGCGCGGCCATTGCCATGCGCAACCTCATCATTCTCAACGATGTTCCGCGCATGACGGCAGAGAAGCAGGCTTTCGACCAGAGACTTGCGCGCTATAACGACTTTGAGAAGAAGCTCAACGACGTCTTCAGTGAGGACCCGGGCAAGACCGACGAAGAGCGCAACTTCCTGAAGCAGCTGAAGGTCGTTCGCGACGACGCGCTGCCGTTGGTGGAGAAGGCGGCGACGCTCGGACTTCACAACGACCCGCGTGGGCCCGAAGTCATGATGAGCGAGACGGTTCCGGCGCTGGACCGCTGGGTAGCGCTGATGACGCAGTTTCGGGATTACGAAATCAACGCGAGCAATGCCGCAGCAGCCAAGGCTCACAATGCCTACACCCGTAGCGTTGCGTGGCTGCTGGCCTTGAGCGGTATCGGCATCGCGACCGGGGTAGTCGTCGCCTGGCTCGCGACACGCAGCATTACCGTGCCGATCGGCGAAGCCGTCCGGATCTCGGAAACAGTTGCTGCGCGGGATCTGACCTCACGCGTTGAGACCAACCGGCGGGACGAAATCGGTCAGTTGCTCCAATCGCTGAAAGCCATGAATGAGAATCTGGCGGACGTTGTGTCGGGTATTCGTGGCACAACGGAGTCCGTGACGGTGGCTTCGCAGGAAATCGCGAGCGGCAACACGGACCTGTCGTCGCGCACTGAAGAACAGGCGGCATCGCTCGAAGAGACTGCATCGAGCATGACGCAGTTGACCGAGACGGTGAAGCAGAACGCCGACAACGCGCGACAGGCCAATACGCTGGCAACACGCGCCACGGACATGGCCGACGCCGGCAACGAGGCCGTGCAGGGCATGGTCGGAACGATCGGAAGGATCAGCGGCAGTTCGACGAAGATCTCGGAAATCACGGGCACCATCGAGGGCATCGCGTTCCAGACCAACATCCTGGCATTGAACGCTGCGGTAGAGGCGGCCCGTGCCGGTGAACAGGGGCGGGGCTTTGCCGTGGTCGCGAGCGAGGTGCGCGGCCTCGCGCAGCGCTCCGCCGCTGCGGCGAAGGAAATCAAGGAACTGATCGGCTCATCGGTGGCGATGATTGAGGACGGCGCCAGGCAGGCGACGGAAGTGGGCGCCACCATGGGCGAGGTGAAGCAGGCGATCAAGCAGGTCTCCGACATCGTCGGGGAAATCGCGGCTGCATCGGAAGAACAGAGCCGGGGCATCGAGCAGGTCAACCAGGCGGTCATGCAGATGGACGAGGTAACACAACAGAACGCAGCACTCGTCGAACAGGCCGCCGCTGCGGCGCAGTCGCTCCAGGAGCAGGCGCAAAGTCTGAGCGGTGCCGTATCGGTGTTCAGGCTGGCCGATACCGGCCTGTCGACGTCGCAAGCGGCCACTGCGCAGCATCGGCGAGGTATATCGGCACTGGGCGTGTCGGCAACCCGTACCAAAGGGAAGGCCGCGGTCCGATTGACCCTTGGTGCAGCGGGTAATGCGACGGTGCCCTCTGACGGTGCGGCAGGGCAAACGTGGGGGACCTTCTGATGGAAACAATGGCTGCGAAGAAGCTCGAGGCATGGGCAAACCTGGCCGAAGAAAACGGCAAGGCGATTTCGCGCATCGGTGCCCGCACGGTGGTGCTGTGCAAGTTCGTTGACGCCGTGCTGCCACAGCTCACGGCCGCACAGTGCAGACAGATTGATCCGCTGTTCCGCCAGGGAATCGAAGACGCGATGGCATGTACGGACGACGTCGCCGTTCCCGGCATATATCACACAACGTTGCTCGAACAGACCAATGTCCTGCTCGCTGCGCTAGCGAAGAAGAGCGAATCCGGTTACGGGTCGGCGTAAGACGTGGTGTTGACTGTTCGCTACAAGCTCTTTTCCGTCATCGCCCTGTTCATGCTCGCGATGGGGTGTCTGACTGCGTTTCTGCTGGTCAAGCTCGATCAGTCCACCACACAGTCGACTGCAATGTTTGAGCAGGACCTTGGCGGTATGTCGACGATCGGCGAGATCGATGGTCTGCTCACGCGGTCCGACATCAATATCCTTCGCATGATTGCCATTGGCGATCCCCGGTCGATTGAGTCATGGGAGCAGGAAAACGAAGACCACTTGGCTGCGATCGATAAAGCGTTGAGCAATCTTGCCGCGAATGCCGGCCCGGAGCAGCTGGCGTCGATCTCCAGCCTGAAGGACGCCTATTCGCGCATGCGAGCCGGCATGATGCATCAGATGGCAAGGATCGAGGCCGACGACATTCGCGGCGCGGCGGAGATCAACCGGTTCCAGGTCAGGGCCAATGCCGATCGCGTTTTCGCCATCCTGCAAGACCTGAAGCGAAACGTGCAGGACACGGCCGAGCGAAAAGCGCAGGACAACCTGGCCGTGGTTACGCGGGTGCGATGGCTTGCCATTGGGACTGCCGCAGCCATTTCGCTCACCGTTCTTGCGGTCGGGCTGTACGTCGTGGGCACCATGACAGCGGCTTTGCATAAGGCGCTTCGCGTGGCTAACCGTATTGCTGACGGAAGACTGGGCAACGACGTCGCCGGCTCAACACGAGACGAAACCGGCCGATTGCTGGATGCGCTGGGACAAATGGATCGGCAACTGCATCGGATGGTTTACTACGATCCGCTCACTTCCCTGCCCAACCGGGTCCTGTTCAACGAGCGGTTGCAGCAGACGATCGCGGGCGCCGAGTCCGCGCCGGACAGACTGCATGGCGTGATGATGATTGACATTGACCGTTTCAAGGGTGTCAACGATACGATGGGCCATGCCATAGGCGACGAATTGCTGCGCCAGGCGGCCGCACGCTTGCGCGCAATGGTTCGCTCCGACGATACGGTGAGTCGTCTCGGGGGCGATGAATTCACGGTCTTGCTGCCAGGCTGTCGCGACCGTAGCGTTCTGGAGGACATCGCCCGAAAGATCATTGACGGGTTCGACCGGCACTTTGTTCTGAGCGAGAGAGAGGTGTTTGTTTCGTGCAGCATCGGAATTGCGCTGTATCCGGTCGACAGTGTCGAACCTGACGACTTGATGAAATACGCGGATTCGGCGATGTACCTGGCCAAGCGTTCCGGCCGTCGAGGCTTCCGCTTCTACTCGCAGGAGCTGACGGTCGATGCTGCCACGCGCCTGGCGCTCGAGTCGGAGCTTCGCTACGCCGTCAAGCGCGGCGAACTCGAATTGCACTACCAGCCGAAAGTGTCGTTCCGTGCTCACGAGGTGATAGGCTCGGAGGCCCTGCTCAGATGGCGACGTCCCGGCGGCCTTGTCCCGCCGAACAAATTCATTCCGATTGCGGAGGAGACCGGCCTGATCAACGAGTTGGGCATGTGGGTACTTCGCGAGGCCTGTCGTGCAGCCGCCGAGTGGAACGCCAGGTGCGCAGAGCGCCACAAGGTCGCGGTCAACCTGTCGGCCAGACAGTTTCAGTGTGATGATCTGGTCCAGATGGTGACTCGCATCCTCGAAGAAACCGGCTGCCGCCCTGAATGGCTGGAGCTGGAAATCACGGAAAGCGTGCTGCTGGAGGAGGGCGAGACGATCATGAATACGCTGTCGGCGTTCAAATCCATGGGGCTTTCAATCGCTATCGACGATTTCGGCACGGGCTATTCGGCGCTCAGCTATCTGACCAGATTTCCTATTGACGTGCTCAAGATCGACAGGTCGTTCGTTCAGAAGATGACTGCGGACCAGCGCGACGCGGAACTCGTCAAGGCCATTCTGTCCATTGCGCGATGCCTCGGGCAGCAAGTGGTGGCGGAGGGTGTCGAGACAGCTGAACAGGCGGTATTTCTCGCAGACAACGGATGTGAATTCGCGCAGGGATTCCTGTATAGCAGGCCGCTACCGAAACCTCACATGACAACACTGCCCAGGTATCTCAACCCGAGCGCAACGGCCGGCTGACCTTGCCCTGCGACGGCCGCCATGGCTTGATCGCCTGGTCCGGAACGACGATACCGGATCATCCACCGACGTTCTTCGGGCAATCGGTCGCTGCGTGTCCCGGCCAACCGGGTACAGCGGGGTTGGCGGCGCGCAACGTGGGCCTGACCTTCCGTGATAAGCGCATCGGGTCGCACTCGACATGGAGGACGTGCTCTCCGACGAACATGCACGCCTGCTAGTTGACTCAAACGCATCGATGCGCGTAGCTGCCAGCTCAGCTGGCCAGGCCTTGCCCCATCAACACCTGGTTGGCCGAACATGGGAATTGTGCCGATAAAATTTTCAGGAATTTCCGACAGATATCGGGCTAGGACCGACTGCGACTCGCAAGGTATATTGCGATCCAATGCAAATACGACCTGGATTTCGGGAAATTGAGCGATTTCCTTGTTGTGCTTCATCTTCGTCTCTCTCTCCACCGAACGTATTCCCGGAAGCGGTGGAGTTTCCGCGTCACGTCCGCGTGACGCGGCTTTTTCACATGGGCCGCGCCAGACATGGCGAGACAAATATTCATTGCCGTAGGGCGGCGCTTAACGTGTGCGACAAATAGCCGGATCGAACGAAAAGCGTAGGAGCACGTATCGGTCAAAGCTCAGTTGCGAATCGTTACCGTATCGCCCCATCGCCATGGTCTGCCATTGCAACTTTGCACACTTTTCATTGCGAAGGTGCGAACCCGGATTGAAACGAACGAGGTCTATGTGTTCGCGCGCGCGTTCACGGCCTCACATATTTCTCTTGAAACAGCAAGGTAAACCTCAGGTGAAAAGCAATTACTATCTCCCCATTCTCGCGGCAATGGCAATCAGTTTGTCGACGCCCCGACTGGCAATGGCTGATGACGTGAAGAACGCGTTGGGTGGTGCATTAGGTGGGGCGGCTGGCGCGGCGGTAGGGAGTGCTCTCGGTGGAAACACGGGAGCGGTAATAGGGGGAGCGGTCGGCGGTGGTGCCGCTGGCGCAGTAACCTCAAGCCGTCGCGAGCGGACGGGCGCCATTGTAGGCGGCGCACTTGGGGGGGGAGCGGGCGCTGCAGCCGGCAATGCAATGGGCGGTCGCACGGGCAGTATCGTGGGCGCCGCCATCGGCGGTGGTGCCGGTACGGCGCTGGGCGGCCATGTGTCGCGAACCAACTCGTATGATCGTGAGCGCGATCATCACAAAGGGCGACGCCACCGCGCTCCGGCGTACCGATAATGAAGGCCTCATGTCGCTGATATGCCAAAGACCGTCATGCTACGTTGCGCGTTGTGCGACCTATACTGCCGAGGGCAGCATAACCAGCACAAGGTAATCTCCCATCCCGCGAATGATGGCGCACTTTCTGTGGGCGCGGCAGGCTATCCGCGATGAGCATGCACGTCCTGCTTGTCGACGACCATCCGGTCGTGCGCCAGAGCCTCGCACAATTGCTCATCAGTTGCGGTTGTGCCACCGAGGTCACCGAAGCAACGACCGGAGCGGAAGCACTCGCGGTGGTCCTGAAACGACCTTACACCGTGATCCTGCTCGATATCTCACTACCGGACATGAATGGTATCGAGGTACTGGGACGCTTGAAACGCAAGGCGCCGAACATTCCTGTCCTGATGTTCTCGATGCATTCCGACGACCAGTACGCTGTACGTGCGTTGAAATCGGGTGCCGCCGGCTATCTGTCGAAAACAGCCGAGGCAGGGCAGCTTTTCGCTGCTATCCGGCAAGTCGCTGCAGGTCGCAGATATGTCAGTCCATCGATGGCCGAAGCGCTCGCTGATCACGTACTGGGCGATAGCGAGCAGCGGGCGCATGAATCGCTTTCGGACCGGGAATACCAGACCATGTGCATGCTCGCGTCGGGCATGCGCCTGACAGAGATTGCAAGCGTGCTGTCTCTGTCGGTGAAAACGGTGAGCGCCTACCGCACGCGACTGCTCAAAAAAATGAAGTTGCGCAACAACGCCGAAATTACGTCCTACGTGATCAATCATCGCCTTGTGGATCTGGATGTGTCGAAACCTGAATGGAACCTCGCCTTGTGAGAGAAGGGCGACAACGCGCCCGCGTTCGGCTGACCGAAGCGGTCGCCGTCGCCGTGATTGTCCATTCAGATGTGCGGGATCCTTGCTAACCAGGATCGACAGCATGAAGCAGTCCGAATTCTGGACCGCACGTGTACGGCTTGGCGTCAGATACCGGCCAGTGGGGACGTGCACGCACTGCGGGTACACCGGCACCCTATTCAACGGCGGCTTTGGAACGAATCACGGCCGCCGCGCCCTATGGGCGCGGGCCGAGACGATGTTGTCCGGAACGTGACGCCGCCGACGACGGTCAGCCTTGCGCCAGCGCCGCTATCTGATCTGCCGGCAAGGCACCGCGATAGATCCGGAATTCGTCGATTGCGCCGTTGAAGTAGGGATCGGCTTGGAATTGCGAGCGCCCGATCCAGTTCTGTGCGGTCGGACCGAGGCGCCACGGCGTGAATGCGACGTCATTCGTCTGACCAGCCTGGCTGCCGTTGACGTAGAGCGTGAGCGTTGTCCCCGAGAGGGTAATCGCCACGTGAGTCCATTGGCTGCTCGGCAGCGGTGCGGTGCCTTTGAGATTGCGCTCGTTGTGATAGCCGTTGAGCGTAATCGCGAATCGTATCGTGCCTCCGCTATTGGGGCTGAGAAACATATAGCGACCCGTGCCGGACCCGAAGTCGAAGATACGCTCCGATTGCTTCGTTGCACTCGAATTCCGGTACACCCAGGCAGCGACCGTGAAATCCGAGATGTCTTCGACGATGTCGTTCGGCAAGCTGACATAGCCGGTCGAGCCATCCAGCAGTACCGCATTGCCCGACTTGCCGGCCGTGCGTGACGCGCCGCCGACGAGTGTTCCCGTATGGCCGTTGCCGGTCGCGTCTGCGGCGCTCGTGCCGCTGGCTTCGTCGAAGGTCAGGAAGGTGTGCGGCTGGACGGCCGTCACCGCGACGACCTCGCTCGAGTTGGCGCCCTCGCCCGACGCCGTTACCGCACTGACGACGTAGTACCACGTACCCGAGGTTGGGCTGTCGGTATAGGTGAGCGGATCGGTGATGCCGCTCGCGACCATTGTGTACGGGCCGCCCGAGCTCGCCGAGCGCTTGACGTTGTAGCTCGTGCCATGCGCCACGCCCCACCAGGACAGCACCATCTCGCCTGCCGCCGGCCAGGCCGTCACGCCGCTCGGCGCGGCGGCCGGCGTCACCGGATCGCGCGTAAATGCGAGCGTGCCGTAGCCGAGCTGATCGTAGCCGCCGCTCGACGTGCCGTACGAGCCGCCGCCGCCCTCGGGTTCGATCGCGAGCGCGAACTTCTCGGACCACGGCGCGGCCAGCCCCTTGCGATTGACGTAGTGGTTGTAGATGAGCGCCCAGATGGGACGGGTGTCGCCTTGCGCGGCCGTTGAAAAGCCCGGCTGTACCACGTCGACGTTCGCGTAGCGCTCGTACGGCACCGTGAGGAAGGTCCCGTCGGATTGCTTGAGGTTGGCCTTCGCCACGTACTCGGCGCCGGCCAGGAATCGGTTGTTGTCGTGGCCGTAGAGATCGATGCCCTGGTTCCAGGCCATCTCGCAGATGACGCCGCAGAGCCCGATGCCGAGGTTGTTGTGACCCTGGTCGCGCCCGCTCTCCTGCCACTGTCCGAGGTAGCCTGGGTGCAGGTAGTAGACCGCCTGCGCGATCGCGCCGTTGCCGAGCCCGCTCAGGTAATAATTGACCGCCTCGTCGAACATCGCGTGGTCGTCGGTCAGCACGCCGATCGCCATAATCGAGGCCATGCTGCAGAGATCCCAGTTGGCCCAGTAATGCGTGTAGTCGGTGTTGTTGTGGCGGTTCAGGAAGTCGATGTTGATGGGGTAGAAGCAGTTGGTCATCATCGACTGGAACGCCGAGAGATTGCCGGCAGTCAAGCCCGGGTAGCTGCGCATGATCTCGCCGACGATCGCGAACTCGTAGCCGTAGATGCCTGCGGCGAGGTCGACGTTGGTGTCCCCGGCGAGGTTTTGCAGCGTCGAGGACCATGCGTTCATGATCGACACGGCCTTGTCGGCGTATGCCGTGTCGCCGGTGACCTTCCAGTAGAGCGCGCAAGCGTAGGCGGCAGCGATGTCGCCATAGAGCTGCGGATAGTTTTGCGGTCCCGAACCACCGCGGTTGACTGTAGCGGCCGGCCTTGGACTCCAGGTGAGGCGCGTGTGGCCGTTGGCGGTTAGTGCCTGGAAGCCGGCGTACCAGGGCTGCGCCTGCGCGGCGACTTTCTGCGCCATGCGATCGAAGTCGGCCAGCGTGTGCAGCAGACCCGGGTGGACGAACGCGTCGCTCGTCGTCACGCCGCCTTTGCCGGTTGCAGCCTGCGGGAGCACGAGGCTGGCCGCCTTGATCGTTGCCGTCGACGAAGCCGCGGCGCCGCTCACGGCTGCTTCCCCGGCGCTGCCGCCCCCGCCGCCGCATGCGCTCAGCACGAGCGCGCCGAGACCGTGGAGAAAGGTGCGGCGTGAAAGGCCTGCAGTGAGATCAGTTGGCTTGCATTTTTCCATATCGTTTTTGTTCCGTTGATGACGCCGTGGCTGGAATGGATGGGCTGGCGAAAATTGACGCAATTACAAACGTTTGCGATGCCGGGTAGCGGGCATCTCCGCTAATAGTCCATTCAGGCGGGTTAACGGAAAACGGCGAGGTTTGGTTCAGGGCTAGTCGTGTAGGGATCGATTGAAAATCACGAAGGGAAGTCCTTAACAGGCCAAAACCGGCGGCGCGGCCTGGCAAGCCAATCTTGATGGCTCGCGCCCCACATTGCAGTGATCCAACTTCCGCGAACGATCGGTTTCGTTCCAGACAAAATTCCAAGTACGACTCTTCCCATGCGCTTAACGGTCATGTAGCAGGGATGGGGGCGATCGCTTGCGGTAGGCCGAAATTTCAGCCTGTTGCTCGTGTCGATTCTGAATTTTCGGAATGGCATGGGCTTGCGGAGGGCGGCGTTGCGCAAAATAACAAACAAATCAATGGACTGCGGTTAGTTCGAGACGCCGGCGCGCTGGCACGGTTACTGCTCTGTAGAGGCTCGGCATTGAGTTCGCCCACGCAGCGCACACATGGACCGCATCCATCTCGCAACGCATGGCCAGATTCCCGGCTATTTGATCAAGGGGCTCACACGACACCCACAAGTCTTTCGTCCCGCAGACTGGGTCGAGCGCCTAACGGGCGTCATCACGCTTTTTGTGGGCGTTCGGCGGCCAGGGCTGCACATCGCGTCCACGGAACTCGCCATGCCGGTGGTCGCGGCAGGACTCAAGTGTCTGTTCGTGTCGGAGGAACCGAGGGAAATTTGCCCTGATGCTTCCTCGTTCGTGATGGGATTCGCAGCGGACAACGCGCTGCTGATCAGCGGGCAAACTGCGCCGCTGCTCGCCGTAGGTTCGCCGGATTAGTTGGTGCGGTACGTGGTGATTGTCGATTGCAGTTTCGTCGGCGTGTTGTTCTTGAGCCGGAACTAGCGCTCGGAGCCTTGCATCAAGTTGAAATTGATCGTTCGATCAGGATTTCGGAAATCACTGGAGTAATCGACGGTATCGCGTTCCAGACCAATAACGTCGCGCTGAACGTAGCGGTGGAAACGGCCCGTGATGGCGAGGAGGGTCGACGCTTTGCCGTCGTTGCGAGTGAGGTGCGTCGCCTTGCCCAACGCTCTGCTGCCGCAGCGAAAGAGATCAAGGAACTGATCGGTTAAATCAGGCGGTCCGCCAGATGGACGACGTTACACAACAGAATGCGGCTCTGGTCGAGCAGGCATCCGCGGCGCATTCGCTCGAAGACCAGGCGAGGCACGCACGTGAAGGAAGCTGTGTCGGCGTTCAAGTTTGCGGATACTGAAACTGTCGCAGTGCCAAACAGATTGCCGAAAAGCACGCAGCGTAGTTCCGGCCACAGCTTATCGGTTGTATCGGCAAAGTTGAAAGCAGGTTCGAAGAAATCTGACGGGGAGCGAATCGTTGCGACTGCGAAGCGAAAAACTCGACGGTCCACGAGTGGGAGACATTTTGATGAAAGCACTGGCAACGAGTTTTGCAGACATTCTGCCGAATGCAGCATTGGATCAGATACGCTCGAGTGGCGACGCGGTGTCGCGCCTCGGTGCCGAGCTGCTGGCTCAGATGCAGTTCGTCAAGGCGATGTTGGCGCAACTGAGCGTTACGCAACGTTGCGCCGCGGCGAATATGCTCCGGCGCGGCGTCGAGAACGTCATGGCACGCCCAGATGATGTCGCGACGCCACCTGAATATCGCGCCACGTTGCTGAATCGGGCCAATATCCTGTTAGCAGCGCTCGAATCCGCGAGCGTGCCCCGTCGCTTGATGCCGTAACACATGATCAGGATACTTATTGCCGACGATCACGCGATCGTCCGTTGCGGGCTCAGGCAGATCATCGAGACGACGAACGACATCGTCGTCGCGGCGGAAGCGACACAAGGTTCAGAGGTGGTTGACAGACTGCGTACGTGCGCCGTCGACCTGCTGTTGCTCGACATGACGATGCCCGGAGTCAACGGTGTCGATTTGATCCGGCGCGTACGCGCCGAGCAGCACGCATTGCCGGTGCTCGTGCTGAGCATTCACGACGAAGCGCAGGTGGCATCGCGCGCGCTGCGCGCGGGCGCAACCGGCTTTCTGACGATGGGCAGCGATCCGGACGTGCTGCTTGCGGCGATTCGCAAGCTCGCAGCGGGGGGGCGTTTCATCGACCCGAAGATGATTGACTTGATGGTCTTCGAAACCCATCGCGACGATGAGCTGCCCCACGAAGTGCTGTCCGACCGAGAGTTTCAGGTGCTTCAGATGCTGGTAGCGGGAAACAGTATCAACGAAATCGCCGGTGCATTCTCACGCAGTGCGAAAACGATCAGTACACACAAGATGCGGATGATGCAGAAGCTCGGTCTCGAGAACAACGCCGACGTAATTCGGTATGCGATCCGGCATGGGTTGACCGCTGCATAGCCGGGCACGCACCTGCAAGTCAAGACGGATGACTCAATCGGGCGATGATGTCGTGTCCGCCGCGCGCACTGCGGCGATGCCGGTCACGATATTTTCCGCAGCGTGTGGAGGGTCGATACGCGCTGTCACCGTTGCAGCGCGTCTACGAAAGGGCGGCAGACAGGAATGGTGACGTACACGCGTCATCGCAGCGATTGTTTTACCAGCGAAAGCAAATCGTATGAGCAGATCGTGTGCCCGCCCGCGTGCCAGCTGATTTACCGATAGCCGTAGCGCCTCTCGGCAATGCTCCGCCCTCATGCCGGGTGCGCAGTGGGCCGCAGGGGGAAAAACGCAACCACGTCGCTGAGTTGCCGCCCTTGATCCTGAGGTGAAGCAGAGGCCGCTGCGGCCTGCTCAACCAGCGCTGCATCGTGTTGCGTCACCTGATCCATCTGGGCGAAGTCGAGGTTCAACCATTCGATCCCGCGACTCTGTTCGCTCGGTGCGGCGGCAATTTCACCCATGATCTCGCACGCCGCAGAATCTTCCTGCGGAATTTTCAGGAAATCCCTACATCGATGGCCATTCAGTAGTTCTACTGGTTATCCGTATACATACTAACCAAGTGTTAACGTGCCTCTCGATGTTGTTGGTTTCATAAAATGTGGATCTTGAAAAGAAAAATATCTGGAATTTCGCTCGCTACCATCAGTTGTCTTTCCAGTGGCACGGCGTACGCCGACCGTTACGAAGGGCCTTCTGGAAACTACACAGTCCTCTACGGGATCGTCAACGACGATGTTGACTACGTTCGTACCAGGAGTGGAGGGAAGGATGTAACCGCAACACGGGTCAATTCCAACTCGTCCCGATTCGGCGTGACGGGATCGGAAGATCTGGGCAGTGGTTTGTCAGCGATCTTCCAGATCGAAAGCAAGGTCAACGCCGCCAACGGAACTGGAGCCTTTGCTGCGCGCGAAAGCTTCGTAGGACTTCATGGCGACTTTGGTGCGATCAAGATGGGCAACATGGATCCGCCCATTGACGAGATCAAAGGGATATACGGTAACGCGGCAACGGGCGTGACCAGCATCCTGAGCACGCAGGCGATCATCAACAACAACTCCGGCGACGCCTATGGGGCAAGCAATGCGGGCATCAACAACGGCTTGCCGACGATGAACGATACGATGCCCAATGCCATCAAGTACGAATCGCCGAGCGTGGGCAATACTTACATCGACCTCATGTATGCACGGCCGAAAGGCCAAAACCCCGGATTCGTGCCTTATAACGTTGGGGGCGATATCGTCTATTCGGACGGCCGGATCAGGGCGGCACTCGCGACTCAACGCAACTTTGGGGTGCGCGGCACGCGGCTGAACGACACGACGTACATTCTGACGGGCGGCGTGACCTTCGGAAAGACCTATGCGGCGCTGGTGTTTAGCACGTTGAGTGCTGACTATTCAGGCGGTACAGTCAGGCGCAATTTCTGGGGCGCGTCGGTGACGCAAACCATCGGTCTTGGAAAGGCGTACGCCTTCTATGGCCGCGCCGGAAACGGAAGCCTCGACCATCCGGGGTTGTCGCAAACGGGCGCCAGCATGTTCGAGCTGAGCTATACGTATCTCCTCTCCAAGCGGACTTCGCTCTATACGGGTTTCGTGAGGATCATCAACGAGGCCAATGCCACCTACCAACTGGGTGTCAACGGAATCAAAGGAAGTGCTACGGATGCCGGGGCGAGCGTGTCCGGTTTCATCGTTGGTCTCAAGCACAATTTCTAATGCCGAGTCGTGTTCGAAAGAGGCTGCGCTGACCAGCTGCCACGCGTCGATCCCGATTTACCAACCGGCTGTCGCAACGCACGGCAGTCTGTCCGCTTAACTCAATCCAGCAGGTTCACCGATATGAAGTGGTTCTACGATCTGAAGATAGCGAACAAGCTTGTGACGTCCTTCCTGGCTGTGCTGGTGTTGACCTCGCTGCTCGGCATTTTCTCTATTTACCAGTTGTCAACGGTGAGCAGCACGTCGGCCGAAATTGCGAACAAATGGCTACCGGACATCAGCATCGCGCTGAAAATGAAGGTTGCGCTGGTCCGCTACCGCCTTACCGAACTTCAGCACATTCTTGCGACCGACGCCGCCGCCCTTCAAGACGAGGCGCAGACGCGTGAAATCCGCTTGGCCGAGATCAGGAAATTTCGCGAGACGTATGACGCACTCAATCCTGGTGATGACGAAAAATTGTTGTCGCAGGAATTCAACAAGACGCTGGCTGACTACGTGGAAGTGGACAACAAGACGATCGCACTGTCGGCCGCAGGACAGAAAGACGAGGCGCGTCAGATATTCAATGCCGAGTCCGCGATGAAGCTGTACCAAAAGCTCAATGTCGAGATCGACGACATGGTGAAGCGGGATGAGGCGCGTGGTGCGCAGTCGGCGGCGACCGCGTCGACCACTTACGTGTCGGCTCGCGCGTGGATCATTGCGCTGCTGCTCGGAAATGTTGCAATTGGATTGCTGCTTGCATTCTGGCTCGCCCGTCTGGTGTCCCGGCCGATGAATCAGGCTGTGGCGGTTGCCACGCGTGTTGCACACGGGGACCTGACGGCTGACGTCGGCGTGACATCGCACGATGAAATCGGACAATTGATGTCGGCCTTGAGGCTGATGACAAATAGCCTCCAGAAGATCGTCGGCGGTGTGCGCACGGGCACCGATAGCATCGCCACCGCTTCCAGCCAGATTGCGAGCGGCAACACCGATCTGTCGGCCCGGACAGAAGAACAGGCCGCATCGCTCGAAGAAACGGCGGCGAGCATGACGCAACTCACTGAAACCGTGAAGCAGAATGCCGACAACGCACGGCAAGCCAATACATTGGCCACGCGGGCGACCGACATGGCCGATGCGGGAAACGATGCAGTACAGGGCATGGTCCAAACCATCGGGGAAATCAGCGGTAGTTCGACGAAGATTTCCGAGATTACCGGCACCATCGAAGGCATCGCGTTCCAGACGAACATCCTGGCGTTGAATGCAGCGGTCGAGGCTGCACGTGCCGGTGAACAGGGTCGAGGCTTTGCCGTCGTTGCCAGCGAGGTGCGCAGCCTTGCCCAACGTTCGGCCGCTGCGGCCAAGGAAATCAAGGAGCTGATCGGCTCATCCGTAGCGATGATTCAGGATGGTGCGAAACAGGCCACTGAGGTCGGTGCAACGATGGAGGAAGTAAAGCAGGCGATTAAACAGGTCTCGGACATTGTTGGGGAAATCGCTGCAGCATCCGAAGAGCAGGGTCGCGGAATTGAACAGGTCAACCAGGCGGTCAGCCAGATGGACGAGGTTACGCAGCAGAATGCGGCTCTCGTAGAGCAAGCGGCGGCGGCAGCGCATTCGCTCGAGGAGCAGGCTCAGACCCTGAAGACAGCAGTAGCCGTGTTCAAACTTGCCGACACTGAGACGTTGCCAACCCAAACTTCATTGTCCGGAAGTCAGTCGCTGTTACCTGTGCGGAGCAAGCCTGCCGTCCATGCAACGCGGAAATCGGGACGAGCAACGGGCGCGACGACAAAAGCCACCCTTGCTTCGAGCGCTGCAAGCACTGTAGCCCGTCCAGCAGATGAATCGAAGGACGCGTGGGAGACGTTCTGACGAAGATACCGGCAACGAGTATCCATCATGGCTCGTATCAGATCCAGGCAGTCGAAACGGCGGGGCAACGAATAAATGTTTTTTCGCTTGCTTCCGCCCCCGGAAGAGGAGATTCGCCGGCTGATGATTGGTTATCACCCGGCCCTTCACGGTCTTCGTCTGCAGCGCGGTGATCGTTCGCATTTAGTGACAACGCTTCGCCGATCTGCTTACCCTATATGAGGATCAGCTCTGCAAAGCGCCGCTTCGTGTAGTAATCAGTTCAACAAAATCACTGGCGCAGGTCGATTTCAGACAATCCTTACACGGCTCGCGCTTCAGTTGCGCTCTCCCTATGCCGTAAAACACGTCGAATCCATTGCGCTTCTCTCCGTAAAGTTCCGGATAGGTACGTGCCGGACTCTCGATCCGCCTGCCTGCAACGTTCTCGGATGGTTTCTCGTCAGGGTTTTACGTGTCGACGTGTTGAATGGAACAACGACGCGGCTTCACGTATGGGGACATCTCTTTGTGCTTAACAGCGTCCATTCGATTTAATCTTGTTCATGAATATCAAGCAAAAACTCCAGATTCTGGTGGTGGTAACTGTCGCGGCCATCGGCGGCGGCATCGTCGTGGCGGCGCTCAGCTTCAACTCGGCTAATGATGCGCAAGCATCGTCGCGCCAAAGCGCAAAGATCGCCCAGGGGCTCACGGAGATCAAGGCGAGCGCCGTCTCGACGATCGAGATGGACCCGTCCGGGAATGACACCAAGTCTATCTACTCGGATGCGGAGCAGAACATCGGCAAGTGGTCGGAGACCGTCAAAACGCTGATGAAGGACCCCGAGATGCAGCAGTTGCTGCGCGCGACCCTTGCTCAATGGGACACTTACGATCACAAGTCGCATGAGATCATCGATTTGGCGACTCGCGACGCGAAGACGGCCAGCGATCAGATGAACGCGCTCTACCATTCCGACTTCAAGCCGTTGCAGGCATCGCTCGAGCGTATCGTCAACCAGGTGCGCGATCACGCGCAGCAAAGTGCCGACGAGGCACAGCGCGCCAGCATGAGCGCCGAGCGGACGGTCATCACCGTGATGCTGCTCATTCTCGTGCTCGTGGTTGGCTGGATTGTGGTGCTCGCGCGCTCGATTCTTGGTGCGCTCGACAGCGTTCGCACAACGCTGGAGAGATCACGCGCGTCGCTCGACCTCACGCAGCGCGTGCCGAGCCCGAACCAGGACGAGATCGGCGCCACGGCCACGGCGTTCAACTGCCTCATGGAACGGGTCGGGGAGGCGATGCAGACAGTGCGCCAATCGGCCGAGTCGGTTGGCGTCGGCTCGAAGGAGATTGCAAGCGGCAACACTGATCTGTCGGCACGCACCGAAGAGCAGGCCGCCTCGCTGGAGGAAACCGCCGCGAGCATGACGCAATTGACCCAAACGGTGAAACAGAACAGCGACAACGCGCGGCAGGCCAATGCGCTCGCCACGCGCGCGACCGACATGGCCGACGCCGGCAATGAAGCCGTTCAAAATATGGTCAGGTCGATCGGGGAGGTCAGTGACAGCTCCGACAAGATTTCACAGATTACGGGCACCATCGAAGGCATTGCCTTTCAGACGAACATCCTTGCATTGAATGCAGCCGTCGAGGCCGCGCGAGCCGGCGAGCAGGGACGCGGCTTCGCCGTGGTCGCGAGTGAGGTGCGCAGCCTCGCGCAGCGCTCCGCCGCTGCCGCGAAGGAAATCAAGGAGCTGATCGCCTCATCGGTATCAATGATCCAGGATAGCGCGAAACAGGCAACGGAAGTCGGCGCGACAATGGGCGATGTGAAGCAGGTGATCAAGCAGGTGTCGGACATCGTCGGCGAAATCGCAGCTGCCTCCGAAGAGCAGAGCCGGGGCATCGAACAGGTCCATCAGGCCGTCTCACAGATGGACGAGGTGACGCAGCAGAACGCAGCCCTCGTCGAGCAGGCGGCCGCCGGGGCACAGTCGCTCGAAGAGCAGGCGATGAGCCTGCGCAGCGCAGTCTCGGTGTTCAAGCTAACCGATGGAGAGCCTTCCCTGGCAGGCCGCTGAAGTACCGGCGATAACGTCATCGCGGAAGGCCCCTGAAGCGTTGATGGAAGACTCCCGCTTGCCACCTGGAGATCATGCGCGGCGCCGACACATTCACCGAGAGTTTGTTATCCATGCGCAAGCTGGGCGACTTCGTTCCGAAGTCGCATCGGTTGCGTTCGATCCGTGTGATGGCGAACGAAGCACTGCGCGGGCTACGCCACCCTGGCTTGTGTCATGCGGCAGCGACCTCGATCACCGGTTCGCACCGGATCGGGAAGTTCACCGAGTTCGCCACATAGCACTTCGCATGCGCGTCGTGATGCAGCCGCTCGGCCAGCGCGCGATCGTCGCCGGCGCGAATGGTCACATGCGGGTGCAGCACGATTTCGGTGAAGCGCCCCGGCTCGGCGCTGTCGATCATCGTCCCTTCCGCATCGTCGACATACGCGAGCACGCGGATCCCCGCATCGGAACACAGATGCAGATACCAGAGCTTGTGGCACGCCGACGCCGACGCAAGCAGCAGATCCTCCGGATTCCAGCGCGCCGCGTCGCCGCGGAATGCCGCGTCCGACGAGCCGGGAATATCCGGCTTCGAACCCGCGCGGATCACATGATCGCGACCATATTCGCGATACCCCGACGTGCCGGTTCCGCGGTTGCCGGTCCACTCCACTGCCACGCGGTACTTGTGTTCGCCATGCGCCATCTCGCTCTCCTCTGCTATCGGATGTGAGGCAGCCATTGTGGCACCGGAATGCCATTTGGTATACCATTATTCCAAAATGAGGACTCTAGGGCATGGAAGGCAGACTCGATTCCACGGCGGACACGGTGGCCGCATCGCTGCGGGAGATGATCGTCAACGGCGAACTTCAAGCCGGCGAGCGGCTCGTCGAGCGCGACCTCGCCGAGCACTTCGGGATCAGCCGGATTCCGATGCGCGAAGCGATCCAGCGGCTGGAGCGCGAAGGGCTGCTGGACATCTTCCGCAATCGCGGCGCGGTCGTGCGGATGCTGGGCGCGTCCGACGTGCAGGAAATCTACGACATGCGCGTGCTGCTCGAAGGCGACGCGATCTACCGCAGCGTGAAGCGGTTCGACGACGAAACGCTCGCGCGCGCCGAACTCGTGCACCGGCTGCTCGGCGAATCGAGCGTGCCGCGCCGGCAAGGCGAGCTGAACCGGGAGTTCCATGCGCTGCTGTATTCGTGTTGCGGCAACGAGCGATTGCTGAAGGCGATCGCGGAATTGCGCAGCCAGGTCGAGCGGTACGAGCGGCTGCAGGCGATGCTGCTCGCGGATACGCCGTCGTTCCAGGTCGAGCACGACGCAATCCTGCAAGCCTGCCGCGAACGCAATGCTCGCGGCGCACGTGCGATGACGGTCGCGCATCTCGAATCCGCCCGACGCATCGTGATGCGGCTCGTCGAAGGCGAGTGAGACCGCGCCAATCCGGCCTCGCCGGTTGCCGCGCATCTCGACTCGGCGACGCGTATCGTGATGCGGCCCGTCGAACGCGACCGAGGCGGCCAGCCGATCCGCGCCGGACGCCTGTCCCGTCCGGCGGTCGGCGGTCGTTGCCGTTCGTCGCTTGGCGGATCGTGCCGCCGCACCGGCAAACCGCGTCACGCCCGGTGTGGCGCCACACGGCCCCTCACGTGCGCTAAGCCCTCGGCGCCTTACCCGTCGTCCCGCGCACTACCAGCCGCGGCGCCGACGCCGTCCGCACCCGCGACGCATCGTCGACCTGCCCCCCCGCCTCGCGCAATGCATTGAGCAGTTCGACCGCCAGCCCCGCGGCCTCGGCGGTCGGGATCGCGACGGTCGTCAACGTCGGACGCGCGTCGCTCGCCAGATGAATATCGGTAATGCCGACGACCGACAGGTCGTCGGGCACGCGCCGACCGCGATCGGCCGCCGCATGCAGCGCGCCGATCGCGGGCAGGTCGTTCGTCGCGACCAGCGCGGTCAGCCCGGGATGCGCGTTCAGCAGCTGCCCCGCCGCACGCACGCCGCCTTCGATCGAATCGTGCCCGGCGCCGACGCGCGACGCGTCCAGCCCGGCTTCGCGCATCACATCGACGAAGCCGTCGTAGCGCGCGGCCTGCACGCCGTTTGCCGACCCGCCGACGATCACGCCGATTTCGCGATGCCCGAGTTCGACCAGATGCCGCGTCGCGATCCGCCCCGCCTCGCGGAAATCCACCGCGACGCACGGCAACCCGTCGGGCGGCGCATCGGGCCGCTCCCACAGACACAGCACGACCGGCACGCCGCGCCGCGCGACGTCGACCAGATCCGGCAGGTGCAGGTTCGCGTTGGTCACGAGAATGCCTTCGGAAATCGTGCCGGCGATCTGGTCGAGATACGCACGCCCCTGCAGCGGATCTTCGTTCGTATTGCAGACGATCAGGAACTGCCCGTTGCGGCGCACCGCGTGTTCGACCGCGAGCGCGAACTCCGGATAGAACGGGTTCGCGATGCTCGACACCATGAGCGCGACCGTCGGCGCGCGCCCTTCCGCGAGCGCCCGCGCGGCCAGATGCGGCCGGTAGCCGAGCGCCTGCACCGCGTCGAGCACCCGTGCGCGGGTGGCTTCGCCCACCCGGCCGCGGTTGCGCAGCACGTTCGAGACCGTCGCGGCCGTCACGCCGGCACGGCGGGCCACTTCATCGAGTGTCGCCATCATTGACTCACTATTTGAGACGCCGATCCAGTATTTGCTTCGCTTACCGAAGCGGCGCACTATCGCCGCACACCCTGCCGCCCGACCGACGGGCGCGACTCGGCTGCGATCGCGATCGGCATTTTTTTTGATCGCGATGCTTAAGCGCTTAAGCATCGACGAAAGCGCATTAAAACATGGAGCGGAGACAATGGCGAGCATCTCGATGCGACGCGTGCAGAAGGCCTATGGCGAGCACGCGCCGGTCATTCGCGACGTCGATCTGGAGATCGGCGCGCACGAGTTCTGCGTGTTCCTCGGTCCGTCCGGCTGCGGCAAGTCGACCTTGCTGCGGATGATCGCGGGCCTCGAGGACCTGAGCGACGGCGAGCTGTCGATCGACGGCCGCCGCGTCGACGACGTGCCGGCCGCCGAACGCGGCGTCGCGATGGTGTTCCAGAGCTACGCGCTGTTTCCGCACATGACGGTCTACGAGAACATGGCGTTCGGGCTGAAGCTCGCGCGCGTGCCGAAGGCCGAGATCGACCGGAAGGTGCGCGACGCCGCGCGGATCCTGCAGCTCGATACGCTGCTCGAGCGCAAGCCGAAGGCGCTGTCCGGCGGCCAGCGGCAGCGCGTCGCGATCGGCCGCGCGATCGTGCGCGAGCCCGGCGTGTTCCTGTTGGACGAGCCGCTGTCGAACCTCGACGCGGCGTTGCGCGGCCAGACCCGCGTCGAGATCGCGAAGCTGCACCGGCAGTTCGAACGCGCGAGCGTCGTCTACGTGACGCACGACCAGACCGAAGCGATGACGCTCGCCGACAAGATCGTGCTGCTGCACGCCGGCGCCGACACCGCGCAGCACGGCAGCATCGCGCAGGTCGGCGCGCCGCTCGACCTCTATCACCATCCGGCCAGCCGCTTCGTCGCCGGCTTCATCGGCTCGCCGCGGATGAACTTCCTGCCGGCCGTCGTCGCCGCGTGCGACGCGCGGCGCACGACCGTCACCGTCGTGCCGTCCGGCGAGACCTTCACGCTGCCGCGCGACGGCGCCGCGCTCACGCCGGGCGCGACCGTGACGCTCGGCATCCGCCCCGAACACCTGACGCTCGGCGCCGTGCAGGACGCGACGACGCTCGCGCGCGACGTCGCGCTCGTCGAACGCCTCGGCGAGCAGACCTACGTGCACCTCGACCAGCCCGGCGGCACGCCGCTGATCGCGAAGGTGCCGGGCGACGCGCCGCTGCGCCGCGGCGAACGCGTGCACGCGCAGGCGCCGGCCGCGGCCTGCCACCTCTTCACCGAAGACGGCCGCGCGGTGCCCGCGTGCGCCGACCTTTCCGTCCACCACTACGCATAAGGATCGGGCATGCGCCTCGGAGTCTGTTACTACCCGGAACACTGGCCGGAATCGATGTGGGCCGGCGATGCCCGCCGGATGCAGGCACTCGGCATCGCGCAGGTGCGAATCGCCGAATTCGCATGGAGCCGCATCGAGCCGTCGCCAGGCGAATACGACTGGGGCTGGCTCGACCGCGCGGTCGACGTGCTCGGCGCGGCCGGTCTCGACATCGTGATGTGCACGCCGACCGCGACACCGCCGAAATGGCTCGTCGACCGTCATCCCGAGATCCTCGCGATCGACGCGGACGGCCGGCCGCGCAAGTTCGGCTCGCGCCGCCACTACGACTTCTCGTCGCCGACCTATCTGGAAGCGTCGCGCCGCATCTGCACGGCGGTGGCCGAACGCTACGGCCGCCACCCGGCCGTGCGTTACTGGCAGACCGACAACGAGCTCGGCTGCCATCAGACGGTCGTCAGCTACTCGCCCGCCGCGCTCGTGCGGTTTCGCGAATGGCTGAAGGCGCGCTACGGGACGATCGACGCGCTGAACCGCGCCTGGGGCACCGTGTTCTGGAGCATGGAGTACCGGCATTTCGACGAAGTCGACGCGCCCGTCGGCACCGTGACCGAAGCCCATCCGTCGCACCGCCTCGACTACCGGCGCTTTGCGTCCGACGAAGTCGCGCGCTATCACCGGATGCAGGTCGACGTGATCCGCGCGCATTCGCCTGGCCGCCCCGTCGCGCACAACTTCATGCAGCTCTTCACCGAGTTCGACCATTACGACGTGGCGCGTGACCTCGACATCGCGACGTGGGACAGCTACCCGCTCGGCGCGCTCGAGGAGCAATGGTTCGCGCCCGACGTGAAGGCGCGCTGGCTGCGCACCGGCCATCCGGATTTCGCGTCGTTCAATCACGACCTCTATCGCGGGATGTCGAAGCTGCCGTTCTGGGTGATGGAGCAGCAGCCGGGCCCCGTGAACTGGGCGCATTGGAACCCCGCGCCGCTGCCGGGCATGGTGCGGCTGTGGAGCTGGGAAGCGTTCGCGCATGGCGCCGGCTGCGTGTCGTACTTCCGCTGGCGGCAGGCGCCGTTCGCGCAGGAACAGATGCATGCGGGCCTGCACACGCCCGACGATCGGCTCGACGAAGGCGGCCGCGAAGCGCAGCGCGTCGCGCAGGAGATCGCCGCCGTGCTCGACGCGGGCGCCGGTGCCGACGCGAACGGCGCGGTGCGTGCGCCCGTCGCGCTCGTGTTCGACTATGAAGCGAAGTGGCTGTTCGACGTGCAGCCGCAAGGCGCCGATTTCCACTACCCGCGCTTCGCGTTCGAGTATTACTCGGCGCTGCGCTCGCTCGGCCTCGACGTCGACATCGTTTCCGCGCATGCGCCGCTCGACGGCTACCGGCTCGTCGTCGTGCCGCCGCTGCCGATCGTGCCGGACGATTTCGCGGCCCGGCTCGCCGCGTCGGGCGCGCACGCGGTGTTCGGCCCGCGCACCGGTTCGAAGACCGCCGACCTGCAGATTCCGCCGACGCTGCCGCCCGGCCCGCTCGCATCGATCCTGCCGGTGCGCGTATGGCGCGTCGAATCGCTGCGGCCGAACGTGACCGAGCGGATCGACGGCACGTTGCGCGACGGCGCACCGCTCATCGGCGACGCCCGTCACTGGCGCGACCTCGTCGCGCTCGACGAGAACGCGGCACGCAGCGTCGTGCGTGCGCGCTTCGCCGACGGTCATCCGGCCTGCATATCGCACGGCACGCTGCACTACTGGGCGGCGCTGTTCGACGATGCGACCACCGCGCGCCTGTTCGCCGACGTCGCGGCCGAAGCCGGCCTGGCCCCGACGCCGCTCGGCGAAGGCATACGCGTGAGCCGGCGCGGCGGCTTGACCTACGTATTCAACTACCGCGACACGCCGCACACGATCGACGCGGTGCCGCCGTCCGCGTTCGTGGTCGGCGCCGCGCAGGTCGAGCCGCAAGGCGTGGCCGTGTATCGAAGCCGTTCGTAGCAACCGCCCCCGGCGCCACGCTGCGCCGGTCACGCACAACGACACACAGGACTGGAGACACCCATGACACATCGCCCCCTTCGCGTCGCCGCCCGCCTTGCGACCGCCGCCGCCATCGCGTTCGCCTCGTTCTGCGCCGCGGCGCCGGCCGACGCGGGCACGCTGACGATCAACATCGCGTTCAAGGGCGCCAGCCAGCGCGCGGTCTGGCAGTCGACGATCGAAGCGTTCCACAAGGCCCATCCCGACATCGACGTGAAGCCCACCTTCGTCGACGAGGAAGCGTACAAGGTGCAGCTCCCCGCGTGGCTCACGACCGTCGCGCCGGACGTCGTGAACTGGCACGCGGGCGAGCGGATGGCGTACTACGCGAGGCGCGGGCTGTTCGAGGACCTGAGCGGCGACTGGACGAAGAACGGCTGGGGCGCGATGTACGCGTCGACGCGCAGCGCGTCGTCGTACAACGGCAAGCAGTATGCGGCGCCCACCGTCTACTACTCGTGGGGGCTGTTCTACCGCAAGGACCTGTTCAGCAAGGTCGGCATCGCCGACGAGCCGAAGACCTGGGACCAGTTTCTCGACGCGTGCAAGAAGCTGAAGGCGGCCGGCATCACGCCGATCGCGGTCGGCGGGCGCGACGCCTGGACGCTCGCCGGCTGGTTCGACTATCTCGACCTGCGCCTGAACGGCAACGCGTTCCACCAGCAGCTGATGGCCGGCGACGTGCCGTACACCGACCCGCGCGTGAAGAAGGTCTACACGACGTGGAAATCGCTGATCGATGCCGGCTACTTCATCGACAACGCGCTGTCCTACGATCTCGACGGCGCCCAGCCGTTCCTGTTCCAGGGCAAGGCCGCGATGATGCTGATGGGCACCTTCATCGCGGCGGGCTTTCCGCCGAACGTGAAGCAGGAGATGGGCTATTACCGCTTCCCGATCATCGACCCGAAGGTGCCGACCGCCGAGGACGGCCCGGTCGAATCGCTGCACATCCCGACCAAGGCGAAGAACAAGGCCGACGCGCACACGTTCCTCGCGTTCGTCGAAACGCCGGAGATGGGCGCGAAGCTCGCGGAAGGGCTCGGTTCGCTGTCGGCCAACAGCAAGTCGCCGGAGCCGGCCGATCCGATCTCGCGGATCGGCTTCCGGATCCTCGCCGACACCCAGGGTGGCGTCGCGCAGTTCTACGACCGCGACATGACGAAGGAAATGGCCGACGAAGGGATGAAGGGGATGCAGCAGTTCATCGCGAATCCCGCGCAGCTCGATACCGTGCTCGCGCAACTCGAGCAGACCCGCAAGCGGATCTACAAGAAGTAACCGCGTGACCCAGGCGGCGGCCGTGGGCCGCCGCGTCCGCCCAGGAGGCTTGCCGTGTCTCGTCCGATCACGTCCATCCCGCCCGCCGGCGCCGGCGCTGGCGCCTCTCCGCCGCCGCGTGGCGCATCCGCCGCCACCGCGCTGCCCGCGCGCCGCCCGTCCCCGGCCGTGCGGCGCCAGCGGCGCGCCGCGTGGCTCTTTCTCGCGCCTGCGTGCGCCATGGTTGCCGTCTATGTGATCTGGCCGATCCTGTCGACGTTGTGGTTGAGCCTCTGCAACTGGGACGGGATGACCGAGCGCACGTTCGTCGGTCTCGCAAACTACGTCGAGCTGCTGCACGCGCCGACGTTCTATACCGCGCTGCGCAACAACGTGATCTGGCTCGCGCTGTTCATGCTCGCGCCGCCGCTCGGCCTCGCGCTCGCGCTGTACCTGAACCAGGCGGTCGCCGGCATCCGGCTCGTGAAGTCGCTGTTCTTCGCGCCGTTCGTGTTGTCGGGCGTGGTCGTCGGCCTGATCTTCTCGTGGTTCTACGATCCGACCTTCGGGCTGCTCGCGCTGCTCGCCGGGCACGGGATCCCGGTGCTCGGCGATGCGCGCTATGCGACGTTCGGCATCGTGTTCGCCGCGCTGTGGCCGCAGACCGCGTATTGCATGATCCTTTACCTGACCGGCCTCACGTCGGTGAACCCCGAGCAGATCGAAGCGGCGCGGATGGAAGGCGCGCGCGGCTTCGCGCTGCTGTGGCACGTCGTGCTGCCGCAGTTGCGGCCGACCACGTTCATGGCGATCGTCGTCACGGTGATCGGCGCGCTGCGCAGCTTCGACCTCATTTCGGTGATGACGGGCGGCGGCCCGTTCGAGAGTTCGACCGTGCTCGCGTATTACATGTACGACCAGGCGATCAAGTACTACCGGCTCGGCTATTCCGCGGCGATCGCCGTCGTGCTGTTCGCGATCATGCTCGTCTACATCGTGTTCCAGTTGCGCCGCCTGCTGCGCAACGAGCAGTGACTTTCGGGAGTGCATTCATCATGTTTCCGACACCCGTTGCCCACTGGAAGCCGGTCTCGCGCCGGCTGTACAAGCTGTCGCTGCCCGTCGCACTGGTGATCTGGCTGCTGCCGATGATCGCGGTGTTCATCACGTCGGTGCGCTCGACCGAGGAACTGGTCGAAGGTCACTACTGGGGCTGGCCGCGGCACTTCTCGATGATCGAGAACTATCGCGACGCGCTGACCACGTCGCCGATGCTGCATTACTTCTGGAACAGCGTGCAGATCACGGTGCCGTCGGTGGTCGGCTCGATCGCGCTCGCGGCGATGGCCGGGTTCGCGCTGGCGACTTATCGGTTTCGCGGGAATGCCGCGTTGTTCGGGACATTCGTCGCGGGGAATTTCGTGCCGGTGCAGGTGTTGATGATTCCCGTTCGCGATCTCTCGCTCAGGCTTGGGTTGTTCAATACGGTCGAGGCGCTGATTCTGTTTCACGTCGCGTTTCAGACGGGGTTCTGCACGCTGTTTCTGCGCAATTTCATCAAGCAGTTGCCGTTCGAGCTGATCGAGGCGGCGCGGATCGAAGGCGCGGGCGAGTGGACGGTGTTCTGGCGGATCGTGCTGCCGTTGATCCGGCCGGCGCTGGCTGCGCTCGCGATTCTCGTGTTTACGTTCGTGTGGAACGACTACTTCTGGGCGCTGTGTCTCACGCAAGGCGACGAGGCTGCGCCGATTACCGCGGGGGTGGCGGCGCTGAAGGGGCAATGGACGACGTCGTGGAATCTCGTGTCGGCCGGGTCGATTCTCGCCGCGTTGCCGTCCGTCGCGATGTTCTTCGCGATGCAAAAACACTTCGTCGCGGGGCTCACGTTCGGGGCGACGAAGGGTTGAATGGATGCGGCCCTGAGGATTCGGATCTCCCCCTCTTCATCGAGAGGTTGCCCGCTTCGGCGGGCTTTTTTTTGGTTCCGCCGGGTTTGACGGTGCGGTGAATAGAGCGGCTATTCTCCGCAGAATTTGCGGTGAATATTGAATCGCGCGGCGAATCGGTGGGATAATCTCCGCATCATGAGCGGAGATTACACCTTCATCTGGGAGTCGGCCGACTGGCCTGCATGGCGCTTCGACCTCACGACACTCGCCGCGCCACTCGCCGACGTCAGCCGTGCGCAAGGCATGCTGGTCGGGCGATTGGCGGATATCGGCCGGTCGCTGCGCGGCGAGGCCAGCCTGGCCGCGCTGACGGAGGACGTCGTCAAGACCAGTGCCATCGAGGGCGAAAGCCTGAACGTCGCATCGGTTCGATCGTCGATTGCGCGCCGGCTGGGTGTCGATATCGGTGCGCTGGCGCCAGTCGATCGCCACGTCGAGGGCGTGGTCGACATGGTGCTGGATGCGACGACCCATTCGGCGGCGCCGGTCACCGAAAGCCGCTTGTGCGGGTGGCATGCCGCTCTTTTCCCGACCGGCTATTCGGGGATGTCGCGAATCA
This sequence comes from Burkholderia sp. 22313, assembly GCF_052045245.1. NCBI lineage: Bacteria > Pseudomonadati > Pseudomonadota > Betaproteobacteria > Burkholderiales > Burkholderiaceae > Burkholderia > Burkholderia sp. 22313. Next base: position 55,064 of record NZ_JBQEON010000017.1, on the reverse strand, counting down.
CGGTCGGCGCATGGCGTACGGACGCGAGCGGGCCGATGCAGGTGGTGTCCGGGCCGATCGGCCGGCAGCGCGTGCATGTCGAAGCACCGCCCGCCTCGCGCCTGACCAGCGAGATCCACCGCTTTCTCGCATGGCTCAATGCGTCGCCGGCCGAGCCTTTGCTGATCCGGGCCGGCCTGGCCCACCTGTGGTTCGTCACGCTCCATCCGTTCGACGACGGCAACGGCCGTATCGCGCGCGCGCTCGGGGATCTGGTGCTGGCGCGCGCCGATCGGAGTCCACAACGTTTCTATAGCCTGTCGGCGCAAATCCAGCGCGAACGCAACGCGTACTACGACGTGCTGGAGCGTACGCAGCGCGGTTCGCTCGACGTCACCGAATGGCTCGCGTGGTTTCTGAACACCCTGGGGCGGGCCGTCGATCACGCGCACACGACGCTCGATGCGGTCCTGGTCAAGGCGCGCTTCTGGCAACGATATGCGGGCCTCGCGATGAACGAACGCCAGGCCAAGGTCATGAACCGCTTGCTCGACGGCTTCGAAGGAAAGCTGACGACCACCAAATGGGCAGCCCTCGCAAAGTGCTCGCAAGATACGGCGCTACGCGATATCGGCGAACTCGTCTCGCACGGTGTGCTGCGACGTTCGTTGTCCGGCGGCCGGAGCACGAGTTACGAGCTGGCGCCGTTCGACGGCTGACGCCATCGCCGGCAAGCGTGGCCGGCGACGGACTGCCGTCGCGGTTTCCCGCCTTTCGGCGCTCCCGCCGGGTCGGACGCCGGATGTCTCGCAGGCCCGACTACGCGTCGCCCGCCCCGCCCGCCCTCAACCGCACATCCACCGCCCCGATATTCTTCTCATGCGCGACCAGCATCAACGACAGCGCGTGATGAATATCCGGATCCGCGAGCGTCGGCAGCAGCGCCTGCAGCTTGCGCACGACCCACCGCTGCCCGCGGTTCAAGAACGCCATCCGCTCGGCCACATCGTCGATCGCCATCGCCTTTTCATAGAACGAGCCCGTCGCACGCGTAGGCGTCGCACCGAGCGTGCGGATCGCATCGACGAGCACGCTGCACCAGTGCGCCTCATCCTGGCGGATATGCGCGATCAGCCGATGGAGTTCGGCATCCTCATTAACCTCGGCCGCCGTCTCCGACGCCACCCGCGCCCCCGCACGCTCCGCCTCCAGCAACTCGTCGAGTGCCGCGAGCAACGCCGTGCGATTCTCATCCGTCACGCCCGCCGGTAACGTCACCGCGTCCTTCTCGACGATCGCCGCCGCATCGAGCACGATCCGGCGCAGCACATCCCCGGCCGATTCGATCGCACCGATCCGCCCTGCCCCCGTGCCCGCATACAGCGCCATCGCCTCGAAATCGCCGGTCATCGTCCGCAGCGGCGAGTCGGTACTGAACAGGTAGATCGGCCGCCCTTCCTCATCGCCGATCGCAACACGCTCGTCACCGAACGGATCGCCGCGCTCGCCGCGCGTCACACTCGACGGCAGCACGCGAACCCGCGCACCGCGCGGCCAGTTGATATGAAAGATATCGGTCAACAGCGTGTCGCCTTCACGCGCGTCGACGATCCGCTGCTGGTGATACGGATGCGCGAACGACTCGTGCGTGGCAATGAAGGCCGTGCCCATTACCGCGCCCTGCGCACCCAGCGCCATCACGGCGGCCACGTCCGCGCCGTCGACGATCCCGCCCGCCGCGAGCACCGGCAACCGCGTCGCACGCACCACGTCGGGCAGCAACGCCGCCAACGGCCGATCGCCGCGCACATGACCGCCAGCCTCGCGTCCCTGAACGATCAGCGCCTGCGCACCGGCCGCCTCGGCCGCGCACGCATCGTCGAGCGACCCGACCTGATGCACCACGCGCACACCCGCATCGCGCAACCGCCGCACGACGCCCGGCATCACGTCCCAGAACAGCGCGACCACCGGCACACGCAGTTCGATACACGCATCGAGCTGCGCATCGAGCAACTCGGGCGGCGTCGACGCAGGAATCAGGTTCACACCGAACGGCCGCTCGGTCGCCGCGCGCACCTGCTCGACTTCGCGCCGGATCAGCGCGACCGGCTCGCGCACCATCCCGAGAAAGCCGAACCCGCCGGCGGCACTCACCGCACTCGCGAGCTCCGCGCGCGCAACGCCGCCCATGCCCGCGAGCACGATCGGCCATGCACAGCCGAGCAGGTCGCAGACGGGGCGATGCAGGATCTGGACGGCGCGGGCCTCGGGCCCGTCGTCACGTATCGGAATCGACATGCAACGTCCTCCTTCAAGGATCGGCGGCGCGTCACGATCAACGGCCAATGCGCGTGTCGCGCAAAGGTGAAACGGGTCGTATCGGGCCACGCATCGAATGGATCACATTGTGACATATTCGTCCGTCAGACCGCATCGCCAGCGCGACATGCTTGATTCACGTCATGGCGGAAACCGGAAACGGTCTCACGCAGTCACGCGGCTCAAGTCAGGTCCATCCTTCGAGGCGCAGCGTCGAGCGCACGAGCCGCTGCTCCTCCTCTTCGATCTCGCGCAGATAGTCGACGCACTGCCGGATATGTTCGCTCGCGGCCTTGCGCGCCTGGTCGGGCAGCCGCCCGGTCACCGCGTTGTAAAGCCGCGCGTGCTGACGGTCGATCTGCTTCTTCAACGGCTCGCGGTGATAGAGGTTGTTCACCGACGCGAACACGGAACTGAGCAGCAGATCGGTCAGCGACTGCAGCGTGTTGACGAGCACCGGATTGTGCGACGCCTCGCAGATCGCGAGATGGAACGCATGGTCGAGCTTCGCACGCGCGGCCGGATCGAGATCCTGCGCATCGGCCGCGGTCATTTCCTCGTAGCGGCGCTTGATCAGGATGAAGTCGGCGGGCGTGCCGCGCAACGCGGCGAGCCGCGCGGCTTCGGTCTCGAGCATGCCGCGCACCTCGAACAGGTCGTACAGCGTGCGCGGCTGCGAGCCGAGCAGATGCATCATCGGCGAGACTTCGCGCTGCGGGGTCAGGCTCGCGACGAACGAACCCTTGCCGTGCGTCGTGTCGATGATCCCGCGCGCGCGCAGCAGTTTCATGCCTTCGCGCACGGCCGTGCGCGACACGCCGAGCTTCTCGGTGAGCCGCCGCTCGGACGGCAGCGCCTGGCCGGCCTTCAGCACGCCGTCGACGATCAACCGCTCGATCCGCTCGGCAACGACATCGGCGACATTGCGCGCCGGCGCTTGGCGATTCTGCATTTCCATACTGGTATGACCACTTTCCGCGAATGTCGTCGATTTTCTCACAAACCCTTGTTGCGATTGAGTTTTCTGCCACCTCAATCCCCACCCCAAAGGCCTACGAGGAAAAACTGGTATGACCACGCCGGAAACGTCTGGACACGCACCTTCCGCCCGCCAAGAATGCCGTCCATCCGGCGCGCCGCGCATCCCGCGGCCGCCTGCATGGTGGAGACGGAGACACACGATGAGTTTCACCTACGACGAACGGATCGACGGCCCGCTGGCGACCGTCGACCGCGACACGCTCGTCGCCGCGCTCGGCGCGGCGGCGCCCGGCCTCGACGTGCTGCACGAGCGCGAGGCGCTGAAGCCGTTCGAATGCGACGGCCTCGCCGCGTATCGCACGGTGCCGCTCGCGGTCGTGCTGCCCGACACGGTCGAGCAGGTGCGCGCGGTGCTGCGCGTCGCGGCCGCGCATGGCGTGCCGGTCGTCGCGCGCGGCGCGGGCACCGGGCTGTCGGGCGGCGCGATGCCGCTCGAAAAAGGCCTCCTGCTCGTGATGGCGAAGTTCAACCGGATCCTGGACATCGACGCCGATGCCGGCATCGCGCGCGTGCAGCCCGGCGTGCGCAACCTCGCGATCTCGCAGGCCGCCGCGCCCTACGGCCTCTACTACGCGCCCGATCCGTCGTCGCAGATCGCCTGCTCGATCGGCGGCAACGTCGCCGAAAACGCGGGCGGCGTGCATTGCCTCAAATACGGGCTGACGGTACACAACATCCTGAAGATCGAGATCCTGACGATCGACGGCGACACGCTGACGCTCGGCGCCGACGCGCTCGACGCACCGGGCTTCGACCTGCTCGCGCTGTTCACCGGTTCCGAAGGGATGCTCGGCATCGTCACCGAAGTGACGGTGAAACTACTGCCGAAACCACCGAGCGTGAAGGTGCTGATGGCGAGCTTCGACGACGTCGCCGAAGCGGGCGGGGCGGTTGCGCGGATCATCGGCGCCGGCGTGATTCCCGGCGGGCTCGAGATGATGGACAACCTCGCGATCCGCGCGGCCGAGGACTTCATCCACGCGGGCTACCCGGTCGACGCGCAGGCGATCCTGCTGTGCGAACTCGACGGCGCGGCGGCCGACGTCGACGAAGACGCCGAACGCGTCGCCGCGCTGCTGCGCGACGCCGGCGCATCGGAGATCCGCGTCGCACGCGACGAAGCGGAGCGCCAGCGCTTCTGGGCCGGCCGCAAGAACGCGTTCCCGGCGGTCGGCCGCATGTCGCCCGATTACTACTGCATGGACGGCACGATCCCGCGCCGCGAGCTGCCGCGCGTGCTCGAAGGCATCGCCGCGCTGTCGGCCGAATACGCGCTGCCGGTCGCGAACGTGTTCCATGCGGGCGACGGCAACATGCATCCGCTGATCCTGTTCGACGCGAACCGTCCCGGCGAACTCGACCGCGCCGAAGCGCTCGGCGGCAAGATCCTCGAGCTGTGCGTCGCGGTGGGCGGCAGCATCACCGGCGAACACGGCGTCGGGCGCGAGAAGATCAACCAGATGTGCGTGCAGTTCAATGCCGACGAAATCACGTTCTTCCACGCGGTGAAGGCCGCATTCGATCCGCAGCGCCTGCTCAATCCCGGCAAGAACATCCCGACGCTGCACCGCTGCGCCGAATTCGGTGCGATGCACGTCCATCACGGCAAGCTGCCGTTTCCCGAACTGGAGCGCTTCTGATGCAACGCGAACGCGCAATCGAAATGACATCGATCGACGACAGCGCGGCGCTCGTCGCGCAGGTCGACGCCGCGATCCACGATCGCCAGCCGCTGCATATTCGCGGCGCGGGCACGAAGGCGCACGTCGGCCGCGCAGTCGAAGGCCGCACGCTCGACGTGCGCACCCACCGCGGCATCGTCGCGTACGACCCGACCGAACTCGTCATCACCGCGCGCGCGGGCACGCCGCTCGCCGAACTCGAGGCGATGCTCGACGCGGCCGGCCAGATGCTGCCGTGCGAGCCGCCGGGGTTCGGCGGCGCGGCCACTGTCGGCGGCATGTTCGCGGCCGCGCTGTCGGGGCCGCGCCGCCCGTGGGCCGGCGCCGTGCGCGATTTCGCGCTCGGCTGCCGCGTGATCACCGGCCATGCGAAACACCTGCGCTTCGGCGGCGAGGTGATGAAGAACGTCGCGGGCTACGACGTGTCGCGACTGCTCGCGGGCAGCTTCGGTTGCCTCGGCATCGTGACGGAGGTGTCGCTGAAGGTGCTGCCGAAACCGCGCGCGACCGGCGATCTCGCGGTGCCGCTCACGGCGAGCGAAGCCGTGCAGCGCGTCGCCGGATGGCGTCGCGCGGGGCTGCCGCTCGCGGGCGCCTGCCATGCGGACGGCGTGCTGCGCGTGCGGCTCGAAGGCGGCGAAGGCTCGGTGAAGGCCGCGCGCGACACGATCGGCGGCGAGCGCATGGACGATCGCGACGACGGCTTCTGGGCGCGATTGCGCGACCTGTCGCTGCCGTTCTTCGACGATCCGCGCCCGCTGTGGCGCGTGTCGGTGCCCGCGGCCGCGCCGCTCGATGCGCTCGCCGGCGCGCAGCTCGTCGACTGGGGCGGCGCACAGCGCTGGCTGAAGACCGACGCCGCGCCGGCCGACATGCAGCGGTTCGCCGCGCAGTGGGGCGGCCACGCGGCCTGCTTCACGCCCGGCACGACGCCCGAGCCGTTCCAGCCGCTGCCGCCCGCGCTGCTGCGCGTGCATCGGCAGCTGAAGGCGCAGCTCGACCCGCATGCGATTTTCAATCCCGGCCGCCTGTACGCGGACGTCTGACGCGAACCCGATTCCGAACCGCCGATGCAAACCAATCTCAGCGAAGCCAGCAAGGCCCTCGACCGGGCCGACGAAGCGGAAGCGATCCTGCGCGCATGCGTGCACTGCGGGTTCTGCAATGCGACCTGCCCGACCTATCAAGTGCTCGGCAACGAGCTCGACGGGCCGCGCGGCCGCATCTACCTGATCAAGCAAATGCTCGAAGGCGAGCCGTGCGGCGAACGCACGCAGCAGCATCTCGACCGTTGCCTGACCTGCCGCAATTGCGAGACGACCTGTCCGTCCGGCGTGCGCTATCACACGCTGCTCGACATCGGCCGCGCGGAAGCCGAGAAGCGCGCGCGGCGGCCGGCGCGCGAACGCCTGCTGCGCGCGGGCCTGCGTCACGTCGTGCCGCGGCCGGCGACGTTCGCCGCGCTGCTGAAGGCCGGCCGCGCGTTGCGCCCGCTGCTGCCCGGCACGCTGCAGGACAAGATCCCGGCCGCCGTGCCCGCGGCCGCGCCGCGTCCGCCGGTGCGCCATGCACGGCGCGTGCTGATGCTCGAGGGCTGCGTGCAGCCTGCGCTGTCGCCGAACACGAACGCGGCCGCGGCACGCGTGCTCGACCGGCTCGGCATCAGCGTCACGCCGGCGCGCGAAGCCGGCTGCTGCGGCGCGACCGAATATCACCTGAACGCGCAGGACGCCGGGCTCGCGCGCGCCCGCCGCAACATCGACGCATGGTGGCCCGCGATCGAGGCCGGCGCGGAAGCGATCGTGCTGACGGCGAGCGGCTGCGGCGCGTTCGTGAAGGAATACGGCGACCTGCTGCGCTCCGACCCCGCCTATGCGGACAAGGCCCGGCGCGTCAGCGCACTCGCGCGCGACCTCGCGGAAGTGATCGCGGCCGAACCGCTCGACGCGCTGGCCGATGCGACGCCGCGCCGTGTCGCGGTCCATTGTCCGTGCACGCTGCAGCACGCGCAGCGGCTCGGCGGCGCGGTGGAAAGCATCCTGGCGCGGCTCGGCTTCGATCTGACGAATGTCGCCAACGGCCACCTGTGCTGCGGCTCGGCCGGCACCTATTCGCTGACGCAACCCGAACTCGCGACGCAACTGCGCGACAACAAGCTCGACGCACTCGAAGCCGCACGGCCGGACCTGATTGTCACGGCCAACATCGGCTGCCAGACTCACCTGAACGGCGCGGGCCGGACGTCCGTGCGCCACTGGATCGAGCTCGTCGACAACCGACTCGTCAACTGATTCCGGAGGAACCCCATGAAAACCCGACCCGAACTCGAACTCGCCGACGTCGAGCGCATGCTCGCCGCGGCCCGCGCCGAAGCCGAACGTCACGGCTGGGCGGTGTCGATCGCCGTCGTCGACGACGGCGGACACCTGCTCGCGTTCGCGCGCCTCGACGGCGCGTCGGCCGCCAGCGCCTATATCGCGCAGGACAAGGCGCGCGCGGCGGCGCTCGGCCGTCGCGAGACGAAGGCGTATGAGGATATGATCAACGGTGGCCGCACGGCGTTTCTGAGCGTGCCGCTGACGGGGTTGCTCGAAGGCGGCGTGCCGGTCACGGTGGACGGCCGCATCGCGGGCGCGATCGGTGTGTCTGGCGTAAAGTCCGAACAGGACGCGCAGATCGCCCGCGCCGGCACACAAAGCGTCGTGGCATAGCCAGCCAACGCGCGCGCGTTTTTCATTCCCCGGGAGGAATCACGATGATCGACCAAGCAGGACTGCAAGTCGCGCCAGCGCTGAGCCAGTTCATTGAAACCGAAGCACTGCCGGGCACCGGTATCGACAAGGCCGCGTTCTGGAGCGGTTTCTCGGCCCTGGTGCACGACCTCGCGCCGCGCAACCGCGAACTGCTCGCGGAACGCGACCGCCTTCAGCACGAACTCGACGCGTGGCATCGCGCGCACCCCGGCCCGGTCCGCGACCACGCCGCGTATCGCGCGTTCCTCGAATCGATCGGCTACCTCGTGCCGGTCCCGTCGAAGGTCGCGGCAGCCACCGCGAACGTCGACAGCGAGATCGCGACGCAGGCCGGCCCGCAGCTCGTCGTGCCGCTGTCGAACGCGCGTTATGCGCTGAACGCCGCGAACGCACGCTGGGGCAGCCTGTACGACGCGCTGTACGGCACCGATGCGCTGCCGGAAGACGGCGGCGCCGAACGCACGTCGGCCTACAATCCGACGCGCGGCCAGCGCGTGATCGACTATGCGCGCGACGTGCTCGACAACGCGGCGCCGCTCGCGAGCGGCTCGCACCGCGATGCGCTGCGCTACCGCGTGCAGGACGGCCAGCTCGCCGTCGAAACCGGCAAGGGCGTCGTGCACCTCGCGCAGCCGGCGCAATTCGCCGGCTACCAGGGTTCGGCCGACGCACCGTCCGCGATCCTGCTGAAGCACAACGGCCTGCACCTCGAGATCCAGATCGACGCGTCGACCCCCATCGGTCGCGCCGATCTCGCGAACGTGAAGGACGTCGTGCTCGAAGCGGCGGTCAGCACGATCATCGACTGCGAGGATTCGGTCGCGGCGGTCGACGCCGACGACAAGGTCCAGCTCTACCGCAACTGGCTCGGCCTGATGCAGGGCACGCTGGTCGAGGAAGTCGCGAAGGGCGGCAAGACCTTCACGCGCCGCCTGAACGCCGATCGCGAGTACACCACGCCGGCCGGCGGCACGCTGTCGCTGCACGGCCGCTCGCTGCTGTTCGTGCGCAACGTCGGCCACCTGATGACCAACGGCGCGGTGCTCGACCGCGACGGCAACGAGATTCCCGAAGGGATCCTCGACGGCGTCGTCACGACGCTGTGCGCGCTGCACGACCTGAAGGCCAGGCGCAATTCGCGCACGGGCTCGATCTACATCGTGAAGCCGAAGATGCACGGCCCGGTCGAAGTCGCATTCGCCGACACGCTGTTCGCGCGCATCGAGGATCTGTACGGCCTGCCGCGCAACACGCTGAAGATGGGCATCATGGACGAGGAGCGCCGCACCAGCGTGAACCTCGCCGCCTGCATCGCGGCAGCCGCCGCGCGCGTCGCGTTCATCAACACCGGCTTCCTCGATCGCACCGGCGACGAGATGCACACCGCGATGGAAGCCGGCCCGATGATCCGCAAGGGCGACATGAAGTCGTCGGCGTGGATCCAGTCGTACGAGCGCAACAACGTGCTCGCGGGCCTGTCGGCCGGCCTGCGCGGCCGCGCGCAGATCGGCAAGGGCATGTGGGCGATGCCGGACCTGATGCACGCGATGCTCGAGCAGAAGATCGCGCATCCGCGCGCCGGCGCGAACACCGCGTGGGTGCCGTCGCCGACCGCCGCGACGCTGCATGCGCTGCACTACCACCTCGTCGACGTGCAGGCCGTCCAGCAGGCACTCGAGAAGACGCCGTACGCGAGCGAACGCGACGCGCTGCTCGAAGGGCTGCTGACCGTGCCGGTCGTCGAGCGGGCCGCGTGGAGCGAGGCCGAGATCCTGAGCGAGGTCGAGAACAACGCGCAGGGCATTCTCGGCTACGTCGTGCGCTGGGTCGAACAGGGCGTCGGCTGCTCGAAGGTGCCCGACATCCATGACGTCGGCCTGATGGAAGATCGCGCGACACTGCGCATCTCGAGCCAGCACATCGCGAACTGGCTGCGCCACGGCGTCATCACCGAAGCGTTCGTGCTCGACGTGTTCAAGCGGATGGCGCGCGTCGTCGACCAGCAGAACGCGGGCGACCCGAACTATCGCCCGATGGCGCCCGGCTACGACCAATCGACCGCGTTCAAGGCGGCCTGCGCGCTGGCGCTGCAGGGCACGTCGCAGCCGAGCGGCTATACCGAGCCGCTGCTGCATCGGTTCCGGCTCGCGTTCAAGGCGCAGCACGGCGCCTGAGCGTTCGCATGCGGGCTTTCCCGCATGCGGTTTCACGAAACGGGCGGCCATCTCGGCCGCCCGTTTTCATTGACGAATTGGCGCGGATGCTTAAAAGAATAATCGGTGCGTATCGCCCGACTTTCTGATTCGGATCCACCTGCCGCTAAAGCGCGAAAAACCGCGGGTGTGCAATACGCGCCGCCCCGGCCATCACGCGAACCCTTGCTCTGCAACGTTCTCCGCGCGACCGGCAAGTATCGGCCGCCGCGATTATTTGATCCGGATCAATGGTCCACAACATTTTCGTCGCACGTAAACGCGCGCGTTATACTCGGACCCATCCGCGCCGCCTGATTCGCGGGATCGTGGCACACCTTGCCGGCGAAAGGAGGATTCAGCGGTTTATCCAGCCGCCATTTCCGATAATCGGCACACGTTTTCCCCGATCGGCCGGGCGGAGCGCACCGGGGGCCTCGCACCGGATCGCCGCCAGCCAATCATACGAACAATCGCATCGGCCACCGCCCGGCGGCAATGCCCATCGCTCCACGAACCATGGCAGAAACCGACTACGCAATGCCCAGCGAATCCGGCCTGACGGGCCGTGTCGCCACGCAATTGCGCAGGTTCCTGCTGCCGCACCTGATCTTCTATTCCGGGTTGCTGATCGCGCTGCTCCTGCTGCTTCTGTGCGGCATCGTGCTGTACGAAGCCCGCATCGACGCGCGCGACCGCGCACTCACCACGCAACAGAACATGGCGCTGATGGCGTCGTGGGACATCGAGCGCAATATCGAACTCTATGCGCTGTCGCTGCAGGCGGTCGTCGAAGGCGAGAACGACCCCGCGGTCGCCGCGCTGCCGATGCCGCTGCGCCGCCAGGTGCTGTTCGACCGCGCGACGACGGCCAAGTACCTCGGCGGCATCTACGTCCTGGATGCGAAGGGCGACATCGCGGTCGACGGCAAGAGCGACGTGCCGCGCAAGGCCAACTTCGGCAACGAGCCGTATTTCACCGTGCATCGCGACCACCCGGACGTCGGCCTGTACGTCAGCGACCCGTACCATTCGCGGCTGCGCGACGGCTCGCCAAGCATCGCGCTCAGCCGGCGCATCACGCGGCCCGACGGCTCGTTCGGCGGCATCGGCGTGATGTCGATCCGGCTCGAATATTTCCAGAATCTGTTCTCCCGCCTGGCGCTCGGCGATCGCGGCTCCATCGCGCTGATCAATACGGACGGCCTGATGCTCGCGCGCCAGCCGTACGATCCGGCGATCGTCGGCCGCGATATCAGCAAGGCCAGCACGTTCCGGCACTTCATGACCGCCAGCGAAGGCAGCTTCGCCGATACCGCGTCGATCGACGGCGTGCGGCGCCTGTACGTGTTCCGGCACCTCGAGCACCTGCCGCTGATCATCATGGTCGCGCGCTCCGAAGCCGACACGTATGCCGCGTGGTACGACCGCGCGATCCCGATCGGCTCGGCGATGGTCGTGCTCGCGCTCGGCTTCGTCGGCCTGTCGCTGCTGCTCGACGTGCAGTTGCGCAAGCGTCATCGTGCGGAGACCGAACTGCAGGCGCTCGCGCGCACGGACGGCCTCACCGGTCTCGACAACCGCCGGATGCTCGACGTCACGCTCGCGCGCGAATGGCGCCGCGCCGCGCGCTCGCAGCATGCGCTGTCGCTCCTGTTCGTCGACGTCGATCACTTCAAGCACTACAACGACACGCAGGGCCACCAGGCCGGCGACGACGCGCTCGCCGCGGTCGCCCGCTGCATCGCCGGCTGCCTGCGCCGGCCGGCCGACTATGCGGCCCGCTACGGCGGCGAGGAATTCGTCGTGGTGCTGCCCGACGTCGAGACGGACGGCGCCGTGACGATCGCGGAGGCGATCCGCTCCGGCATCCTCGATCTCGGCATCCGGCACGATGCCGGCCCGACCGGGCGCGTCACCGCGAGCATCGGCGTGACGACCTGCTATCCGGAACGCGACGACAGCATCCAGGCCGCGCTGAAGCTCGCCGACGACGCGCTGTACCGCGCGAAGGAACGCGGGCGCAACCAGATCGTCGTGCTGACGGCCCCGTTCGTCGATCGCACGCCGCGGTGCGCGTGACCTGACCCGATCCGGGCGCCGGCCGGGCGCCACACCGCCGTGCGCGGACAAAATCGCCGACAATGTCGGCTCGCCGCGCCGCCCGCGCGATACCCGCGCCGGCCGGCCCGCGCCCGCTTCGCACTACCATGAGACTCAAGGCAAAGATTTTCCTGCTGGCCATCGTGCCGTTCCTGCTCGCGATCGCCGGCATCGGCTTCGGCGTACGCCAGCAGGCGACGTCGCTCGCGCGCACGCAGCACGCGACGATCCAGGCCGCCTACCTGTCGAGCAAGGAAGTCGAGCTCAGGCACTACGTCGAACTCGCCACGAGCGCGATCATGCCGCTGTACGACGCGAGCGGCCGCAATGCGCGCGACGACGAGATGCTGCGCACGCAGGCGCTCGCGATGCTGCAGAAGATGGATTTCGGTCCCGACGGGTATTTCTTCGTGTACGACCTGCACGGCAACGCGCTGATGCATCCGCGCGAGCCCGAGCGCGTCGGCCACAACTACTGGTCGATGCGCGACCCGCAGGGCGCGCTGACGATCCAGCAGCTGATCGGCGCCGCGTCGCACGGCGGCGGCACCGTGCGCTACACGTGGCAGCGGCCGTCGACGGGCAAGGCCGCGCCGAAGCTCGGTTACGTCGTCGCGCTCGAGCGCTGGGGCTGGATGGTCGGCACCGGCATCTATCTCGACGACGTCGACAACGCGCTGCAGCGCATCGATGCGCGCGCGTCCGCCAACATCGAGCGCACGATGAGCTGGCTCACCGCGATCGCGCTGACCGGCGCGGCGGTGATCGCCGTCTGTGCGCTGGTGCTGAACGTCAGCGAATCGCGCAGCGCCGACGCCAAGCTCAAGCAGCTCGCGCAGCGCGTCGTCGAATCGCAGGAGCAGGAGCGCGAGCGGCTGTCGCGCGAGCTGCATGACGGGATCAGCCAGATGATGGTGTCCGCGAAGCTGATGCTCGAATCCGCGCTCGCGCGCTTCGAACGCGGCGCGACGCGCCTGCCCGCCGCCGAGCAGGCGCTCGCGTCGGGCGTCGGGCGGCTCGGCGACACGCTGCGCGAAGTGCGGCGCATCTCGCATGCGCTGCGCCCGGCGATGCTCGACGATCTCGGCCTCGCGGCCGCGCTCGAGCAACTCGTGCGCGAGCTCGGCGCGGAAAGCGGCATCGACATCGGCTATACGCAGGTCGCGCACAGCGGCGCGCGGCCGTTGCCCGCACCGGTCAATACCGCGCTGTTCCGGATCGCGCAGGAGGCCCTCAGCAACATCGTGCATCATGCGCGGGCGTCGCGCGCGGCCGTCACGCTCGACGTTGGCGCCCATGCCGTCACGCTGACCATCGCCGACAACGGCTGCGGCTTCGATGCCGAGCGCTCGCAGACCGACGCGCGCCGCGGCATCGGGCTGCGCAACATGCGCGAGCGCCTCGATGCGCTCGGCGGCACGCTGACGATCACGTCGCAGGTCGGCCACACCGTCGTGGCCGCGCGCGTGCCGCTGCGCGCCGCCTGACGACGCGCCCCATCACCGGAGACCTTTGCCCATGAGCGCCCCCGACACCGCCCGGCCCGCCGCCCGACTGCTGCTCGTCGACGATCACCCGCTGGTGCGCGACGGCCTGCGGATGCGGCTCGAGGCGGCCGATCTGTCCGTGGTCGGCGAAGCCGGCAACGCGGACGAAGCGCTCGCGCTCGCCGCGTCGCTCGAACCGGATCTCGCGCTGATGGACGTCGGCATGAACGGGATGAACGGCATCACGCTCGCGGGCGTGTTCCACGAGCGCTTTCCGGGGATTCGCGTCCTGATGCTGTCGATGCACGACAACGTCGAGTACGTGACGCAGGCCGTGCGCGCCGGCGCGAGCGGCTATCTGCTGAAGGATTCGCCCGCGAGCGAGATCGTGCGCGCGATCGGCGCGGTGCTGGCCGGGCAGACGTTCTTCAGCGAAGGGCTCGCCGTGCGGATGATCCAGGCAAGCGCGGCCGCGTCGCCGCTGGACCGGCTGACGCCGCGCGAACGCGACATCCTCGATGCGCTCGCCGAGGGGCTGTCGAGCAAGCAGATCGCGCAGCAGACGGGGCTGTCGGTGCGCACGGTGGAAACGCACCGGCTGAACCTGAAACGCAAGCTCGAAATAGAAGGGCAAGCGGAGCTGATCAAGTTCGCGGTCGAGCATCGGCGGCGGTGAGCGGATTGCCGGCCGATTTTTTACATTCGGGTCCTTTGACATGAGGGTTCGACGTGACGAACCACATCCGGTGTCAGGCCGTCGCGTCTTACGCAATGCGGTCGAGAAGCACGGCTTGACTTGCGTTGACTCAACCTACAGCGGCAGTGATTTCGTGGCCAGTCCGTAACATTTTTCGGCTGCCGCGCTCAGTCGCGCGCGTGTGGCGGTAGACGTAGTGGTTCAAAGGCATGCCGAACGATCGCAACAAACCGGAAGCAATCGCGAAACCGAAGTCGGGTCCTTTGCCGCGGGGCTTGTATTACGTCGTCGATCGACAGTCGGGAGGCCGCCTGGGATGGCTCCATGACTTCGTGCGTGCGAACCTGTATGGAACCCATCGGGATAGATGGTTTGCGTTGTACCGTGCCGACGGGACAATCGACGATTGGACAACCGTCAACGGCGTGCGCCGCGGCGCATTCCGCCTGCATCCGAACGGCCCGCTCGGACGCAGCGAAGGCTGCATCACCGTGAACAATGCACAAGACTTCGAACGGTTATCGGCGCACCTTCGGGCAAGGGGCGCAACGTTGCCGATCCCCGGGAGCAACGTCAAGGCATATGGAATCGTCGAGGTGCAGTAATGACAGTCACGCGCTATGCCATCAACATCCTGGCGACCCTCATTCTCGGCACGCTGCTCGCACGCTGGTTCGTCCGTCTCCCAATCGAGACGCCCATTCCCGCGGCAATCGAATCGGCGATGGCATTTTTCGGGGTCGACACGCTTGCGCATGCCGACGACGTCGACGGGATCGGACTCGCGCTCGTACTGGCCGTCTGTCTCGTCGTGGCCGGCTTGGCTGTTTGGGGCGTTAACCGGCTGGTTCGGCGCCAGGTAAAACGCTGACGGTGCATTTGTTCAGCCCGGCGTGCGATTTACGTACGCAAAGGGCTGGCATCCGCTCGCCGCCAACCTGGCTGAGCAGGCGAAGTGAAACGGCGTTCACTCGCGTGATGAAAGGACCGATTGCCACTCAATGTGCAACGCCCCGGCCGCATGTGCGACCGGGGCGTCATGGTTTCAGCATCGCATTTCAGTCGCGGCTCACGCCGCGGCGCTCAGTTCGTCCGCGAATTGTGCTTCTGCAGATACGCGATCAGCCCGTCGATGCCGCCCGACGCCAGCTGGCTCTTGAACTGGCCCTGGTAGACCTGGATCAGCCACGCGCCCGACATGTCGATGTCGTAGATCTTCCAGTCGTTGCCGACCTTGCCGAGCCGATAGCCGACCGACTGGCTGTCGCCCGGCGTCGTCACCGTCGACTGCACCAGCGCATCGGCACCCGACGCGCCGCCGGCCTTGAACGAGAACTTCGCATCCTGGCTGCCGAGCTGCGCGAGCGATGCGGCGTAGGTGCGCGTCATCAGCAGCTTGAACTGCTTGTACAGCTCCTGCTGCTGTTGCGGCGTCGCCTGCTTCCACGCATCGCCGACCGCGATGCGGGTCGTGCGCTCGAAGTTCGTCGCAGGCAGGAAGCGCTGCTCGACGACTTGCGTGACTTTCCCCATGTCGCCGCCGCGCGCGGCCGGATCAGCCTTCATCGCGTTGACGGTACCTTCGACCGCATTGCGGACGATGTCGACCGGCGCGCTCTGCGCGAAAGCGGAAACCGACACGGCAGCCGCCGCGACGAAAGCAAACAGATGACGTTTCATACGGATATTCGCACTCGATGAGAAAAAACGGCCGGCGGATGGCAGCGATTGCATCGATTGCATCGGCCGGTGGGTCGAAGTATAGCGGCCCGCACGCCCGCCTGCTGCGCGGGTGACCCACTGTTACCTTTGAGCCCCTGTTGTCACAGGGCCGTCGCCGCCGCACGATTCATGCCGATTATGTAAGTATCCCCTTATCAATCGTCCGATCTTTCGCGCCGATTCCTGCGCGCCCGAGCAAATATCCTTCCCGCCCCTGAACGCCCAACGTTGCGTCCGACGCCACGTTGCGCCGGTATACTCGTTGCTTTGTCCTTGCCAGCCCCTCTCCACCGCCACATGGTGACATCTCTCATCGTCCGACTCGTTGCATGGTCGGTACGCCGCCCCGTCTGGGTCGTCGTGCTGTCGTTCGTCATTGCCGCCTTCAGCGGCATCTATGTCGCGCAGCACTTCAAGATCAACACGGACATCAGCAAGCTCGTCGACGCCGAGCCGCAATGGGCCGCGCTCGGCCACGCCGTCGACAAGGCGTTCCCGCAACGCAACGGCACGATCCTCGCGGTGGTCGAGGCGCCCGCGCCCGAATTCGCGACCGCCGCCGCGCATACGCTCACCGAAGCCCTGCAGAAGCAGGCCGACGCCGGCCGCATCGGCCAGGTCGCCGAACCGGGTGGCGGCCCGTTCTTCGAGCACAACGGGCTGCTGTTCCTGTCGCCGCAGGCCGTGTCGGACACGACGTCGCAGCTCGCGAGCGCGCGTCCGCTCGTCAACGAGCTCGCGAAGAACCCGAGCCTGACCGGGCTCGCGACCACGCTGTCCACCACGCTCGGCCAGCCGCTCATGACCGGCCAGGTCAAGCTGCCGGCGATGGCCAAACTGCTGTCGCGCAGCGCCGCGGCGGTCGACGACGTGCTGGCCGGCAAGCCGGCCGCGTTCTCGTGGCGCGCGCTGGTCGACAGCGACGCCGCACGCCAGCCCGCCCGCGCATTCGTCACCGTGCAGCCGGTCGTGAACTACGGCGCGCTGAAGGCCGGTGCCGCAACGACCGAGGTGATCCGCGACACCGCGAAGGCGCTCGGCCTCGAGCAACGCTACGGCGCGGTCGTGCGCCTGACGGGCGAACAGCCGCTCGCCGACGACGAATTCGCGTCGGTGGAAGACGGCGCGGCGCTCAACGGCGCGCTCACGCTGCTCGCCGTGCTCGTGATCCTGTGGCTCGCGCTGCGCTCGAAGCGGATGATCGGCTCGGTGCTCGTCACGCTGTTCGTCGGCCTCGTCGTGACCGCCGCGCTCGGCCTCGCGATGGTCGGCTCGCTGAACATGATCTCGGTCGCGTTCATGGTGCTGTTCGTCGGCCTCGGCGTCGACTTCTCGATCCAGTACGGCGTGAAGTACCGCGAGGAGCGCTTCCGCGACCAGCGCATCGATCACGCGCTGATCGGCGCCGCGCACTCGATGGGGATGCCGCTCGCGCTGGCGACCGCGGCCGTCGCCGCGAGCTTCTTCTCGTTCATCCCCACCGCGTATCGCGGCGTGTCCGAACTCGGCCTGATCGCGGGCGTCGGGATGTTCGTCGCGCTGCTGACCACGCTCACGCTGCTGCCCGCGCTGCTGCGCCTGTTCGCGCCGCCGGGCGAATCGAAGACGCCGGGCTTCCCGTGGCTCGCGCCGGTCGACGATTTCCTCGATCGCCATCGCAAGCCGATCCTGATCGGCACGCTCGCGGTCGTGATCGGCGCGCTGCCGCTGCTCATGTTCCTGCGCTTCGACTTCAACCCGCTGCACCTGAAGGATCCGCACAGCGAATCGATGGCGACGCTGCTCGCGCTGAAGGATTCGCCCGAAGCGGCCGTCAACGACGTCACGCTGCTCGCCCCGTCGCTCGCCGATGCCGACGCCGCCGCGAAGCGCCTCGACGCGCTGCCGGAAGTCGGCCGCACGACGACGCTCACGACCTTCGTCCCGGCCGACCAGCCGGCCAAGCGTGCGGCGATCGCCGCGGCGGCCAGCGACCTGCTGCCGGCGCTGATGCAACCGGCCGCGCCGGCCGCGACCGACGCGCAGCGCGTCGCCGCGCTCAAGCGCGTGTCGGACCTGCTCGGGTACGCGGCGGAAGATCATCCGGGCCCGGGCGCGGCCGCCGCACAGCATCTGTCGGCGTCGCTCGCGAAGCTCGCCGCCGCCGACAGCGCAACGCGCGATCGTGCCGAACGCGCGTTCTCCGACCCGTTGCGCATCGCGCTCAACCAGCTCGCGGCGCTGCTGCAGCCGCAGGACGTCACGCGCGAATCGCTGCCGCCGCAGCTCGTGCGCGACTGGATCGCGCCGGACGGCCACGCGCTCGTGCAGATTTCGCCGAAGGTGCCGAAGGGCGTCGACCCGAACGACGACACGATGCTGCGCCGCTTCGCGAAGGCCGTGAAGGCGGCGGAACCGGGCGCGATCGGCGGCCCGATCTCGATCCTGCATTCGGCCGACACGATCATCAACGCGTTCCTGCACGCGGCGCTGTGGTCGATCATCTCGATCACGATCCTGCTGTGGATCACGCTGCGCCGCTTCGGCGACGTGCTGCGCACGCTGGTGCCGCTGCTCGTGTCGGGCCTCGTGACGCTCGAGATGTGCGTCGTGCTCGGCATGTCGCTGAACTTCGCGAACATCATCGCGCTGCCGCTGATGCTCGGCGTCGGCGTCGCGTTCAAGGTGTACTTCGTGATGGCGTGGCGTGCGGGGCAGACGGGCCTGCTGCATTCGAGCCTCACGCACGCGGTGCTGTTCAGCGCCGCGACGACGGCAACCGCCTTTGGCAGCCTGTGGCTGTCGCATCACCCTGGCACGTCGAGCATGGGCAAGCTGCTCACGCTGGCGTTGACCTGTACACTGATCGGCGCCGTGGTGTTTCAGCCCGTCCTGATGGGCAAACCGCGCGTCAAACGCGCCAAGAACCAATCGCAAGGAAACAATGAATAAGGTGCGAATCATTGCGGCGACCGTTGCTGCCAGCGCAGTGCTGAGCGGCTGCGCGACGGGCCCGAACCGCAACCCCAACGACCCGCTCGAGCCGATGAACCGGGCAATGTACAAGATCAACGACACGGTCGACACGAACATCGCCGTGCCGATCGCGAAGGGTTACCAGAAGGTCACGCCGACACCGGTGCGTACCGCGATCAGCAACTTCTTCTCGAACCTCGGCGATCTCGGCAACATGGCGAACAACCTGTTGCAGCTGCGCATCACCGATGCGACGCAGGATCTGATGCGCGTGGCGATGAACTCGCTGTTCGGCGTCGGCGGCCTGATCGACATCGCGACGCCGGCCGGGCTGCCGAAGCATCACCAGGATTTCGGGCTGACGATGGCGCGCTGGGGCATGCCGTCCGGGCCGTATCTCGTGCTGCCGTTGTTCGGGCCGAGCACGATCCGCGACGGCGTCGGCCGCGCGGTGGACGTTCGCTTCAACCTGCTCAACTACATCGAGCCGGCCGCGCGCAATCCGATGTACATCGCGCAATTCATCAGCGCGCGCTCGGACCTGCTCGGCGCGACCGACCTGCTGAAGCAGGCGGCGCTCGACCCGTATTCGTTCGTGCGCGATGCGTACCTGCAGCAGCGCAAGTCGCTGACGTATCACGGCGAGTCGGCATCGGCCGCGCCGCCGAGCTACGCGGAACCGGGCGAAGCGGGCGCGGTGCCGGCGGCCACGCCGGCCGTGCCGGGCCTGCCGAACTATGAGGATCCGGGCGAGTCGGGCGGGGCATCGGGCACGGCGCCGAACAACGCACCGGCCGCGCCGGGGTTGCCGCACTACGACGATCCGGGCGCGGACAACGCAACGCCCGCGAGCGGGCCTGCCGCAGCGCCGGTCGCGGCGTCGGCGGCTGCACCGGCTGCTGCGTCGGCCGGCGCGGCGCCGGCGATGCCGACCCTGCCCGCGAGCAGTCCGGCCGCGCAGTAACGCGGTACGAAACCCGCACACAAGCCGAGGCGCGCTGCATCATGCAGCGCGCTTTTTTTGCGTGTCCGGAGAACGAAAAAGGGAAGGGGGAGGAGACGCGAAACGCGGCGAACGCCGCTCAGACGATCCGCATCGCACCCGCACGTTCGAACGCGTGCCGCGCCTGGATCAGCGTCGTGCGCGCCGCGCGCGCATCGCTCGCGACCTGCAGCAGCGGGCCGAGCTGCGACGGCTGCTTCAGCAGCTCGCGCAGGATCGGCAGGATGGCGGTGCTGCCGTCATCGCGCAGGCCGGCCGTCGCCGCGCGCGGCAACGTGCGCCACGCGGGATCGACGATCGCGCGGCACACCGCGAACGGCACGCGGCGCGACGCCGCGAAGGCCGCGGCGATGTGCGATTCCATATCGACGGCGAGCGCGCCCTTCGCGCGATGCAGCGACGTCTTGTCCTGCTCGCTGACCACCGGCGCGCCGACCGCCGCCATCGTGCCGCGCGTGACGCGTGCCCACACCGGCGTGTCGTGCAGCGCGGCGACGAGCCGCGCGCTCCAGCCGGGATCGGTCTGCACACGGCCGAACGGCCCGTCGATCGCATCCGCGATCACGAGCGCGCCGGGCACGAGATCGGGCGCGAGCCCGCCTGCCGTGCCGAAGCTCACGATGCCCGCGCAACCGCGTGCGGTCGCTTCGGCGAGCGCGCGTTCGAGCCGGTCGGCCCGTGCGGCGAACACGGCCTCGACGCCCTGGCCGCGCGCGATGCGTGCCTCGAACGCCATCCCCGTGACGGCGATGACGGGCAACGTGCCGTTGTGCTGCGTCGTCGCCACGCGTTACATCCCGACCGTCACGCGCGTCGCGTTGGCGCGCTTCAGGTTGCGATAGCGCGCGAGCGCCCACAGCGGGAAGAACTTGCGATAGCCGTGATAGCGCAGGTAGAACACCCGCGGGAAACCGGTCGCCGTGAAGCGCGTCTCGTCCCACAGGCCTTCTTCGTTCTGCTGGGCGATCAGGTAGTCGACGCCGCGGGCAACGGCCGGGTTGTTCACCTCGCCGGCCGCCATCAGGCCGAGCAGCGCCCAGGCCGTCTGCGACGCGGTGCTCGGCGCCTGCTCGAAACCACGGTAGTTGAGCTTGTAGCTGTCGCCGTCCTCGCCCCAGCCGCCGTCCTTGTTCTGGATCGACAGCAGCCACTGCGCGCCGCGCTTGATGCGCGGATCGTCCGGCGTCAGGCCGGCCGCGTTCAGCGAGCACAGCGCGGTCCACGTGCCGTACACGTAGTTCATCCCCCAGCGGCCGTACCAGCTGCCGTCCGGCTCCTGTTCCTTCAGCATGTAGTCGAGCGCGCGGCGGGCCGGCTCGCTGGTCAGCGGCGTCTCGCCGAGCTGCGACAGCATCGACAGGCAACGGCCCGACACGTCGGAGGTGGGCGGATCGAGCAGCGCGCCGTGATCCGAGAACGGGATGTTGTTCAGGTAGTACTGCGTGTTTTCCGGTTCGAACGCGCCCCAGCCGCCGTCGCTGCTCTGCATGCCGACGACCCATTCGCGCGCGCGCGCCATCGACTCGCGATACGTGTCCGTGTGCTTGAGCTTCTGCGCGCGGTCCATGGCCATCACGACCACGGCCGTGTCGTCGACGTCCGGGTAGTGCGCGTTCGCGTACTGGAACGCCCAGCCGCCCGGCCGCACGTGCGGGCGCCGCGAGATCCAGTCGCCGCGCACGTCGAGGATCTGCAGCGGGCGCAGCCAGTCGAGGCCGCGCAGCACGGCTTCTTCCGCGCGCGCATCGCCGGTTTCGAGCAGCGCATGCGCGACGAGCGACGTGTCCCACACCGGCGACAGGCACGGCTGGCAATACGCTTCGTCCTCGTGCACGACGAGCAGCTTCTCGACCGACTTGCGCGCGATCGCGCGGTTCGGATGATCTTCCGCGTAGCCGAGCACGTCGTACATCATCACCGCGTTGGCCATCGCCGGATAGATCGCGCCGAGGCCGTCCTCGCCGTTCAGGCGCTCGTCGACGAACGACACGGCCTGGCGGATCGCGCGTTCGCGCGTGTAGTTCGGGAACAGCCCGTCGACCGCGCGCAGCGCATGGTCGACCACGCGGAAGAACGCGAACCAGCCGGCGCTCTGGTGGCCCTGGCGCGGCAGCAGGCCGGCGTTGACGGGCGGATCGATGAACAGCTCGTCGATGCGCACGCCGCGCGGGTTCTTCGCGAGCGGACGCTTCGCGTTCAGCACCAGCAGCGGCACGATCACGGTCCGCGCCCAGTACGACACCTTCGACAGGTGGAACGGGAACCACTGCGGCAGCAGCATGATCTCGACCGGCATCATCGGCACCGCGCGCCACGGAATCGCACCGTACAGCGCGAGCTGGATGCGCGTGAACACGTTCGACATCTCGGCGCCGCCCATCGCGTGGATCGCGCGGCGCGCGCGTTGCATGTGCTCGGCGTTCTCGTCGTCGCCGATCACCTTCAGCGCGAAATACGCCTTCACGCTCGCGCTGATGTTCGGCGCGCCGTCGGTGAACAGCGGCCAGCCGCCGTCGGCCTGCTGGATACGACGCAGATACTTGCCGATCTTCTGTTCGAGCTCGAGATTCGGCGTCTCGCCGAGATAGTGGACGAGCAGCACGTATTCGGCGGGAATCGTCGAATCGGCCTCGAGTTCGTAGACCCAGTGTCCGTCCGCTTGCTGCGCGGCCAGCAGCGCGTCGGTCGCGCCGGCGACGGCCGCGTCGAGCCCGGCCGGCACGGTGCCGGCGGACAGGGTAGCCATATCGGTGAGATCGTTCATCGGTCCCTCTGTTGCTTATTGTGTCTGGAGCACGTCCGCGGCCAGCTGGCCGGAGCGGATCGCACCCTCGATCGTGGCGGGCAAGCCGGTGGCAATCCAGTCGCCCGCCAGCACGAGATTGGTCCAGCGCGTACGCACGGCCGGACGTTTCATTTCCTGCGACGGCACCGCCGCAAAGCCCGCGCGCGGCTCGACGACGAGCTGCCACGCGGGCATCTTTTCCGGGTGCGCGCCGGTCACGCGCGCGACGTCTTCCCAGATGCGCCGCGCGAGCGCGTCGCGCGGCATGTCGAGCCAGCGGCCCGCGTCGCGGATCGTCGCCGCGAGCAGGCCGCCGCCGGTCCGCACCGCGTCGACGACGCCGTTGACGACGGCCGTCTGCAGCGGGCCGCCGGCCGGTGCGTCGGCCGTGAAATACGCGGTCACGACCGCGCCGAACGTGTCGGGCGCGGTGAGATCCGGCACGAGCGGCTGCGCGACTTCGGGCGGCACGGCCAGCACGACCGCATCGCCCGGCGCGAGATCCACGCGCTCGCCGCCGATCGTGGCGGCATCGACCGCATTGCCATGCGCGCCGAATTCGAACGCATCGAGCCGCGAGTTCAGCCGGATCTGCGCGCCGCCGTGCTGCAGCATCCGCAGCGCCGGTTCGACGAACGCACTGCCGAGCCCGTGACGCGCGACGAGCGGACGGCAACCGGCGCCGCCCGCGGCAAATGTGCCGAACAGTGCCGCACGCGCGAGCTCGGCGCTCGCATGGCGCGGCTCGACGTTCAGCACCCCGAGGAAATACGGCCGCAGCCAACGATCCCACAGCACGCCGTCGCATCGCATCGTCTGTGCGAGCGAGCGGCCGCTGCGCGCGAACGCGAGCGATGCCAGCGCGAGGTAGTCGAGCGGCGTGGTACCCGGCGCGCGCGACGCGGCGTCGAACAGCCAGGACGGCCAGCGTCCGTTGCCGAAGCGCGGCGTCCAGCGCTGCTGCGACGCGACGTCGACCACCGGATATTCAGCCAGCGCGGGCCCGGCGAGCTGATCGGCCGCGCCGATCGCGCGCAGGTAGCGTTGCGTCGCGGGTTGCCCCGCGAACACCTGATGCAGCCCGCTGTCGATCGTCGTGTTCAGCGTCCCGTCGAACCACGAGCGGCAGCGGCCGCCCGCGTGCGCATGCGCGTCGTGCAGCACGATGCGCCGCCCGCGGCGTTGCAGCTCGACGGCGGCCGACAGGCCCGCGAGTCCTGCACCGATCACGTGGACGGTTCTGGGCATCGGCTCAGAACAGCGCGTAGCGCGCGGCGATCATCAACATGCGCGCCTTCGGCTTGCGCAGCGGCGCGCGCGGGGCGGCGAAACCGCGCGCGATCGCGGCTTCCAGAATGCAGCGATACGCGCCCGACATGATGCGCGGCGCCTTCACCTGCGCACGCGTGCAGGTATCCATCACCGCATCCGCCTCGCGGAAGTGCGCGAGCGCGCGTTCGACGAGCGTCGCGCACACGCGCGGCAGCGCCGGGTCGCGCACGATCGTCGCCGGATCGGTGATCGCGATGCCTTCGCGCGCGAGCAGCTCGCGCGGCAGGTAGCAGCGGTTGATCGCGGCATCGTCGTCGATGTCGCGCAGGATGTTCGTCAGTTGCAGCGCGCGACCGAGGTGGTGCGACAGCTTGATGCCTTCCGCTTCCGGGATCCCGAAAATCCTCACCGACAGACGGCCGGCCGCGCTCGCCACGCGATCGCAAAACAGGTCGAGCGTCGGTTCGTCCGGTGCGCAGATGTCCTCGGCGGCGTCCATCGCCATCCCGTCGATCATCGCGTGGAAGTCGTCGCGCTGCAGGTTGAAGGCACGGATCTCGCGCTCGAGCGCCACCAGGTGGCGCGGCGGCTGGCCGGCGAAGCACGCGTCGATGTCCGCGCGCCAACGGTCGAGGCCCGCGTTGCGCTCGGCGCGCGGCAGGTCGCTGTCGGCGATGTCGTCGACCGCGCGGCAAAACGCGTAGACCTGGAACATCGCGTCGCGCTGCACCGCCGGCAGGATGCGCATCGCCAGATAGAAAGAACTGCCCGATGTGACGGCAGCGGCGTCGGTTTCTTGTTCGTCCACGACGAGATTGGAAACGGCCAAGACGAGCTCCACGGAGACACCCACGCGGGGCGATTGAAGAAGCCATGCCCGGCTGGGTTGGTCAGGGCGTCAAATGCGTGCGAGATATGCGAACGATCGACGCAGACAGGCACAAATTACCGGCCGGAAGCCGGAATTGGGCGAAAGTATAGCAATGTTTGAAGTTCGATGGCGGGCATCGCCGCGCCCGGCGGGCCGCCCGAAGGCTGGCGGGCCGGCGCGGCCGGCTCCGGGCAGGGCATGGCGTCGCGCCGCCCGTCAGCCGTAGACGATGTCGCGCTGCAGATCGAGCGCAATGAGCCCCATTTCGCGGGTCAGCTGCAGCATCGAGCGGCGTTCGAGCCGCGAGCCCATGAAGCTCGTCACGCGCCCGTCGGGCTCCGCCGTGAACTGGAACGACGGGCCGCCGGTGCCGAACCACGCGCCCGGCACGTCGGGCGACTCCTGCCAGTCGATCTGCTCGAACACGCGCGCGATGCCCGCGCGCACCACGTCGCCCGGGCCGATGGGCGGCGCGATGTCGCCCAGGTCGTCGAGGGAATAGGGGCCGGGTTTGTTCGGCTTCCGGTAGAAGAGATAGTCGACGTTCATGGGGCGCCATCGCGAGCAAAGCGTCAAATTAGCGCGCTTCGGCGCAAATTCAAATCAGATCAGGACGAAATGTGGCCTGTACGAGACAAAAGGCTCCATCGCGACCGGCGGTGCGGGCACGCGTGCCGTCAGGCCACGCCTTCGTGTTTGAACGCACGCGGCTTCGTCTAAGATGGACATCTTTCTCAAAAAAGACGAACACCATGGAGACGAACGTAACCGCCCCCCCGCAGGCCGACCATCCCGTTTTCGTGCTGGTGCACGGCGCATGGCACGGTGCGTGGTGCTACGCGCATGTCGCGGCCGCGCTGGCCGCGCGCGGCTACCTGTCGATCGCGCGCGACCTGCCCGCGCACGGCATCAATGCCCGCTTTCCCGCGTCGTATCTTGAAAGGCCGCTCGACAAGGACGCCTTCGGCGCGGAGCCGTCGCCGGTCGCGAACACCACGCTCGACGATTACGCGACGCAGGTGATGCAGGCCGTCGACGACGCGTACGCGCTCGGCCGCGGCAAGGTCGTGCTCGTCGGGCACAGCATGGGCGGTCTCGCGATCACGGCCGCGGCGGAACGCGCGCCGGAGAAGATCGCGAAGATCGTCTATCTCGCGGCGTTCATGCCCGCGTCGGGCGTGCCGGGCCTCGATTACGTGCGCGCGCCGGAGAACAAGGGCGAGATGCTGGGGCCGCTGATGCTCGCGAGCCCGCGCGTCGCGGGCGCGCTGCGGATCGATCCGCGCAGCGGCGACACCGCGTATCGCGCGCTCGCGAAGCGCGCGCTGTACGACGACGTGCCGCAGGCCGACTTCGAGGCGGTGGCGAACCTGATGACCTGCGACGTGCCGGCCGCACCGTTCGCGACCGCGATCCCGACGACCGCCGCACGCTGGGGCGCGATCGACCGCCACTACATCAAGTGCCTGGAAGATCGCGTGATCCTGCCCGCGCTGCAGCAGCGCTTCATCGACGAAGCCGATGCGCTCGCGCCCGGCAACCCGACGCACGTGCACCAGCTCGACAGCAGCCATTCGCCGTTCGTCTCGCAGCCGGCCGTGCTGGCCGGCGTGCTGGCGGACATCGCGAAAAGCTGAACGGCTGAACGACGCGCGGCGCACGCGCGAAGGGGCGGCGCAGCGGTTACGCGTACGCGATCGAGCGATCGCGTCCGAGCCGCTTCGCGCGATAGAGTGCCGTGTCGGCCTCGTTGACGAGCACGTCGCACGTGTGCGCGCCGGCCGCCGCGCACGCGCCGCCGACGCTCGCCGTCACCGGCACGCTGACGCCTTCCGCATCGACCGGCGTGCGGCCGATCGCATCGCGCACCTTGTCGGCCACCCGCATCGCCTCGTCGAGGTTGGTGCACGGCAGCAGCAGCGCGAATTCCTCGCCGCCGAAGCGGCCGAACGTATCCTGCGCGCGCACGATCGACGCGACGCGGCGCGCCGTCTCGCGCAAGACTGCATCGCCGGCCGCATGCCCGAACCGGTCGTTGATCGTCTTGAAATGGTCGAGGTCGAACAGCAGCACCGACAGGTCGCCGCCGTAGCGCTGCCAGCGTGCGAACTCGTCGCCGAGCCGCGCCTCGAAGAAGCGCCGGTTCGCGATGCCGGTGAGGCCATCGCGATTCGCATGTTCGCGCAGCTTCGCGACCGCCTCCTCGCGCTCGCGCTGCATCACGCTCACGTGCGTGACGTCCGAGATCGTCACGCACACGGCTTCGACTTCGCGGCCGCGCGTGAGCGGCATGAACGTACAGTCCTGCTGCATGTAGTCGACGCCGCCGGTGATCGGCCGGTCGTGCTCGAAGCGAAACAGGTAGGGCCGCTGCTCCCACGAGCTGAACGCGAAGCTGCCAAGCTGGAACACGCTCTCGAGCTTGCGTTCGAGCCACGCGCGCGGCAGCTCCGGAAAGCAGTCGAACAGGTTGCGGCCGATCACGTCGGCCGCCGGGATGCCGCTGTGATCCTGCATGAAGCGGTTCCACATCAGCACGGTCATCGTGCGATCGAGCACGAACAGCCCGAAGCCGACCCGTTCGATCACGAGGTCGCTCAGCGACGCGGCGGTGCCCGTGGCGGGGGAGGCGGCGGTCATAGCGCGGACAGCAACGCGTCGAGCGCGTCGCCCATCAGCCGGATCGAATCCTCGGCCATCAGCATCACGAAATGCGCGCGGAACGCGTGATCCTCGAGCCCGAAGTTCACTTCGAGCAGCAGCGCGACGCTCCACGCGAGCACGTTCGGCTGGAACACGTCGTCGAACGACACGTTCGCGCCGAGCAGCCCGGGCGGGAAGAACACGGGCTTGCGGCCGAGCTCGTCGAGGATCGACGACACGCATGCGCTCATCAGCACGTTCGCGACATCGAACACGAGTTCGTCCTGGGTCGCCATGCCGGCGTACACGCCGTCGCCGAACGTGCGGTCCATCAGCGACATCAGCCGTGCGACGTCCGCGCTGCGGCACAGCACGATCGCCTCGCCCTTGATGTCGGAACGGAATCCCTGGCGCACGGCCGTCACGTTCTCGTGAATGCCCGTCATCTCGCGCAGCGCGTCGCCCGCATCGGGGGCGCTCACGACGCGCACGCGCGGGACCGACAGTTCGATGAAATGGCCGAGCAGCAGCGCGAGCCGCGCGGCAGCCCGGCCCATCGCGAGGTTGGCGATCTCCTGCAACGCGTCGCGTTGCTCCGCCGTGAACACCGATTCAGGCATACAACCCATACTCCTTGAGAATGGGCAGCAATGCCTCCGACGTCACGGGCTTGGCTACGAATGCGATCGCGCCCAACTCGCGCACGCGTGCTTGCGCCTGCGGCTGGATATCGGCGGATACCACGATCACGAACGTGTTCAGATCTTCGTGGCGCAGTGTCTCCAGCACCTGATAGCCGTTCATGTCGGGCATCGTCAGGTCCAGAAACATCACGGAAGCTTTGCCGTCACGATAGAGCGCCAGCGCCTCGCGACCATTCGCCGCATACGCGACATCGACGTCCCAGTCCCCCGGCAGCGCCTTTGTCAGAAGTTTGCGAGCGAGCAAGGAGTCGTCGGCGATCACGATCGGCAAAGGCATGGCAGCGAAGCGGTATACGGAATGGTCTCTCTCGCGTTAACGACCGCGCGGCGCACTTCTTTAGGCGCCATGCAATCGACCGCGGGCACCGCCGTACGGCCGCGCGCGGGCGCCGCGGCACGAGGCACGCGACACACCGCGCCGCAAACGCCGGCGGGCGCTTATATCTGTCATAGGGAAAGCAAGGCGCGATTCTCTGAGTAAACCGGAGGCGGTGCAACTCGCCATTTTCACCATTTCGAACAGAATCGGCCCGAACGCCCGGCAATCCGAAAACAGCAGAGATCATTTTCAAGATATGTACGCAAAATTTTTCTTTGTGTACGTTTGCGCTGCCGGATTCATAGCGTTTTCAAACTTTCAATTCCTCCCTGTCGGAATCACCAGGTTGACCCACCCTCCGCGGGTGCTGTGGGCGGGCGCAACTCGTTTATGATTGAACACCTCAGCCTGACCCGCTTTCTTCAATGACGTCCGAACGTCCCGCCGACTCCCACCCGCCCGCCTCCACGCCCGCCGACGACTGGCAGGATGACGGCAGCTATGCGTCCGGCGCGCCCGAGCACGATTTCGCGGTCCGCCGCATCACGCTGATCGTGCTGCTGGTCGCGGCGATCGTGCTGCCCTGCATCTACGTGTCGGTCATGGCATACAACGACCTGAACGCGCGCGAAGCCGCGGCGAGCGACGTGACGATGCGCACCGTGCGCGTCGCCGAGGAGCACGCGCTCAAGGTATTCGACCTCAGCGAAACGCTCGATGCGCGCATCGTCGACCTCGTGCAGGACATGGACGACGCCACCGTGCGCCGCCAGGAATCCGACATCCACGAAGCGTTGAACACGATCGGCGGCGGCTATCCGCAGGTGGCCGCCGTCTCGATCTTCGGCGCGAGCGGGATGCTGCTCGCGAACAGCCTCTACTATCCGGCGCCCTATTCGTCGATCGCGAACCGCGACGACTTCGCCGGCATTCGCGACGGCAAGGTCATCGAACATATCTCGCGGCTGATGATGGGGCCGCTCAAGCTCGAGAACATCCCCGTGTTCAACACGGGCGTCGCGCGACGCCATAGCGACGGTTCGTTCGCCGGGATGGTGTCGATCGCGCTGAAGTCGTCGTATTTCAATGCGTTCTACCGCGACCTGCTCGGCGGCGCGGCCACGCCGATGACGATGGCGCTCGCGCGCTCCGACGGCGCGGTGATCGCCTCGTATCCGCCGCCGCCGTCGCTCGCGCACACCGATCGCACGGCCACGTTCGGCAATGCGCGCAACGATCCGCGCGCGGGCGTCGTGCGCGTGCGCCACGACGGCGCCGGCAGCGAGATCGTCGCGTACCGGCAGGTCGGCAGCTATCCGGTGTACGTGACCTGCGCTTACCGGACCTCGGCGATCTGGCATGAGTGGTACGAACACCTGAGCGTGCTGTTCATCTCGATGTTCGCGCCGTCGGTCGTCCTGTGGTGGGTGATCTGGCTATCGTTGAAACGGCTGAAGGCGGAAGAGGCGGCATGGGATCGCTGGCAGGCCGAAGCATCGATGCGACGCTCGATCGAATCGGCGTACCGGCAGTCGCGCAAGATGCAGGCGCTCGGCAACCTGGTCGGCAGCGTCGCGCACGACTTCAACAACCTGCTGATGATCATCTCGAGCAACGTGCAGATCGCGCGGCGGCGCGGGGTCCAGCATCTCGACAAGGAGCTCGGCGCGATCGAGCGCGCGCTGAAGAACGGCCAGTCGCTCACGCGCCAGCTGCTCGGCGTCGCGCGCAAGCAGCCGCTGCATAACGAGACGATCGACATCGGCCAGTGGCTCGGCACGTGCCGCGAGCTGCTGAAGACGTCGCTCGGCTCGAAATCGTCGCTGGTCGTCGCGCTCGAGCCGGGCGTGTGGCCGATCCGGGTCGATGTCGCGGAGCTCGAGCTCGCCGTGATCAATCTCGCGGTCAACGCGCGCGATGCGATGACGATCGGCGGCCGCTTCACGGTCGGCGCGCGCAACGTGACGCTGCGTCGCGAGGACGGCTTTCCGCTGACCGGCGACTTCGTGCAGATCTCGCTCGACGATACGGGTTCGGGCATGGCGCCCGACGTGCTCGCGCGCGCGTTCGAGCCGCTGTTCACGACGAAGGCGCAGGGAATGGGCACGGGGCTCGGGCTGCCGCAGGTGTTCGCGTTCTGCGAACGTTCGGGCGGCCTCGCGACGATCGACAGCGCGGTCGGTGCCGGTACGTCGGTGCGGCTCTATCTGCCGCGCGCACGCGTCGAAGACATCGTCGCGCGGCCGCAGCCCGCTGCGCACGACGCGGGCGCGCTCGCGGGCCTGCACGTGCTGCTGGTGGAAGACAACGGCGAAGTCGCGGCCGGCACCGAAGCGCTGCTCTCGCTGCTCGGCCACCGCGTGACCTATGTGCCCACCGCCGACGAAGCGATGCGTCTGATCGAGCACGCGGCCGCGAACGACGCGTTCGACCTGGTGATCTCGGATATCCACATGCCGGGCCGCCTGAACGGCATCGACCTCGCCGAAGCGATCGACCAGCGGCCGGGAAAGCTGCCCGTGATCCTGGTCACGGGGTACGCGGAGGAGCTCGATCGCACGCGCACCGTCAACGTGCGCGTGCTGTCGAAGCCGTTCGACATCGCGCTGCTCGACGAGATCCTGCTCGGTATTCGCGAAGCGCGCGATGCGCGGCACACCGGCACCTGATCCGCGACGCGCGGACCGGCGCCGGGAAGGGCGGGGCGCTCAGGCCGCCTTCAGCACGCGCACCCAGTCGACGTAGCGGTCAACGAAGCCCTGCAGGAGCTTGCGGGTGTCCTCGCTGACGATCTGGCCTTGGTCGTCGATGCGCGCCGGGTCATGCTTGAGGAACAATTCCGGCTGGCCGAGCGTCTTCACGTCGAGATACGCGAGCACGTTGCGCAGGTGCTGCTGCGCGAGCGCGGTGCCCACCGCGCCCGGCGACGTGCCGAGCACCGCGCCCGGCTTGCCGGACCACGAGTTGTGTCCCCACGGGCGCGAGCCCCAGTCGAGCGCGTTCTTCAGCACGCCGGGGATCGAGCGGTTGTACTCCGGCGTGACGAACAGCAGCGCGTCGGCGGCTTCGATCGACTGCTTGAAGCGCTTCGCGACTTCCGGGAAATCCGCGTCGTAATCCTGGCTGTACAGCGGCAGTTCGCCGATCTCGACGAATTCGAACGAGAAATCGGCGGGCGCGAGCGAGGTCACGGCGTGCGCGAGCGCGCGGTTCCAGGAACCGCGACGCAGGCTGCCGACGACGACTGCAACACGATAGGACATGTCTTTCTCCTTCCGGTGAGCGAAGAATCGGATCGATTGATTCGAAACAGGCGACAAAGGTCTGTTTATAGGCAAGCCAGCCCGCGAACCGTCCCACGGGGCCGACCGGCCGACTTTCCACAAGGTTTTCCACAGAAATTGTGGATAACTTGACCGTTATGATCTGATGTTACAGATCGCCCGCGGCGCGGTTTCGCGGTACGCGACGCGGGGTTCCGGCAAGCATAGCGCAGCGCGCCGGCCGGTTTCGTGAAATCGTGACGGAACATGCGTTGCGGCGAGGTGCTGCGCCCAGTAAGCTGCTCGCACCGCGATGCGTCCGCCCGGTGGCGTGCACGCGATCGATCGCTCCCGCTTCGCGAGGCTCCGACCCCATATGCCGTCCGCGTACGACGAC
Source organism: Burkholderia sp. 22313 (assembly GCF_052045245.1). NCBI lineage: Bacteria > Pseudomonadati > Pseudomonadota > Betaproteobacteria > Burkholderiales > Burkholderiaceae > Burkholderia > Burkholderia sp. 22313. The sequence goes on along the minus strand of NZ_JBQEON010000017.1, from coordinate 22,874 downwards.
TCCGCCTATCTTGCACAACTGCGGCGCGACCTGCTGCGCTTCGCGCGACTCCAGCTTCGCGATGCCGACGCGGCAGAGGACGCCGTGCAGGAGGCGCTGACCGCCGCGTGGTCGCATGCGGGGGAATTCGCGGGGCGCTCCGCCCACAAGACCTGGGTGTTCGGCATCCTGCGCAACAAGCTGATCGACATCCTGCGCGCGCGGCAGCGGACGGTGAGCCTGTCCGCGCTCGATGCGGAGCTCGACGGCGAAGCCGTGCTCGATCGCGAACTGTTCAAGGACAACGGACACTGGGCCGCGCATACCAAGCCGCGGCCGTGGCCGCGCCCGGACACGCTGTTGCAGCAGCAGCAGTTCTGGACGCTGTTCCAGGTCTGCCTCGACCATCTGCCCGAACACATCGGGCGCGTGTTCATGATGCGCGAATTCCTCGACGTCGAAATCGCCGACATCTGCAGCGAATTGACGTTGACGACCAATCATTGCAGCGTGCTGCTGTATCGGGCGCGCACGCGCCTGCGCACCTGCCTCAGCGAAAAAGGACTGGCGACCGAAGATGCTGCCGGGGAAATGTAAGGACGTGACGCGACTGTTGTCGGATGCGCTCGACCGGTCTTTGACGTTGCATGAGCGCATGCAGGTGCACGTTCATCTGCCGGCTTGCAGCGGATGCCGGGTGTATCGCGGGCAGATCGCGCTGCTGCGGACCGCGGCGCATGCGGCGGCGGGGCGGGGGACGATGGAAGGTGATGCGCCGTCGGGTGACGGGCAGGGTTGAGTCGGCGGTGCTGTTTGGGGTGATGCGTTGTCGGTGCCGGGCCTGGTGATGTCGTGGCTGACGACGGTGGGCCGCCCCGTCTGGCGATGGTAGCGGGACGAAGTCAGCGAGTACGGTGGACGTGGCCGCGTCGCGCAGGCGGTCCGCGGCGGTGCGCGAATTCAGCGAGTCGATTTAGTCACGCATTCTGAGCGGCGCGGCGGGTGGTTGTCGCGGGTGGTGGCAGTTGACGACGGTGGAAGCCGTCGCCGGTTTCGGTCCGCGAACTCAGCCAATCAGTCCGGCGCGCTTGCGCCGGGCTGAAGCAATAAGAAAAATACGGCGAACAATCGTTATTCAAACAGCGCGCGCACTGACTCGGGCGGGCGGCCGATGGCTGCCTTGCCTCGATACACGACGATCGGACGCTGCAGCAGAATCGGATGCGCGGCAATCGCTTCATAGGCCTCCACATCGGTCAGATTCGCGCGGGCCAGATCCAGCGTCTTGTACGGCTCCTCACCATCGCGAAGCATCTCGCGCACCGGGCGCCCGAGCTGACGATGCAGCGCTTCCAGTTCCTCGACCGTCGGCGGCGTCTTCAGATACTCGACGACATTCACCGGCGTGCCGGTGGTGTTCAGCGTCTCGACCAGTGCGAGCGTCTCGCGCGACTTCGAGCAGCGGGGGTTGTGGTAGATCGTGATCATCATTCGGACCTGGGTGGGAAAGGCCCGTATTGTAGCCAGTCTGGTTGCAGCCGTTTCGACGAGGTGCCGACGTGTGGACGGAAGGGGAGATCGCGGCTTGCGCGGCTTGCGCGGCGAGTGGGGCGAGTGGGGCGAGTGGGGCGAGTGGGGCGAGTGGGGCGAGTGGGGCGAGTGGGGCGTATCGCCGTCCGGCGTGCTGTCGATGCGCTTGAGGTGTTTATGCGCATAAAGTGCATGGCGAGGGAGTGCGTTGCACGGGGAGCATCAGGACTGCCTGTATCGGCAAATAGCCGACGGAATAGCCGCGCGCAGCCATGATGTGCTGCAGGGAATGCCGCGGGTCGCCGTATGATCAATCCGCCGATTGGTTTATGCGCATAAAGGCGTCGCTTCAAGTCGGCGGTGGTCCGCCAATGTCGGGACCCATCCATGCGCTTCGATGCCTGATATGTTCGGTGGCTCGATACGGGAGGGCATCCGGTCGTCATTGCGACGGGTGACTTTATGCTCCCCTGCAAACGCGCGCCCGCGAACACTCGCTGATCCTCTCGGTGGTTTATGCGCATAAATGCAGGGCGCGGCCACCGCTTCGTCGCTACACCGCAGCGTATTGCGGCCATCGCGTTGGCCTGAACAGCGCGGCGCTCGCCACCCTGGCTCAGGCTCGAGTGAGGCCCCTGTCTCATCGCGGCTCTCCGCTGCCCCGGAAGTTTATGCGCACAAACTGACCCATCGCCGAGGCAGCGCCCTCGTTCAACACACGGGAGGGCAGGGCCCTCACACATCGCGACGATCGACTTCTCGAACACGATCCCGAAACGTCTGCCGGCGCGACTATCCCGTCACTCATCCTTCGCGCGCAGCATGCTCAACGCCCACCATTCCGATCATCCGGCATACCCCATTCGTTTATGCGCATAAACCGATAGTCCGAATGGCTAACGCGTAGTTGCTGAACGACAATTTCATTGAAATATAAATATCGTCCTGTAGAATTCCAACGACCAAAAACAGGAGTGAAAATTGGCCGCGGAAATCATTGCAGTCACTCAACAAAAAGGTGGCGTCGGCAAAAGCACGATTGCCATGCACCTCGGCGCGGCATTCCATGAGAAAGGGAAGCGCGTCCTCGTCATCGACGCAGACGGTCAAAACACACTGATTCACTGGTCGAGCGCATCCGGCGACAGCGATGCCGGCATCCCGTTCCCGGTCGTCAACCTCGCCGAAGCCGGTGGCCAGATCCATCGCGAGATCAAGAAGTTCATCAACGACTACGACATCATCGTCGTCGACTGCCCGCCGTCGATCACCGAGAAGGTATCCGGCGTCGTGCTGCTGGCCGCATCGATCGCGGTGATCCCGACGTCGTCGTCGCCGGCCGATTACTGGTCAAGCGTCGGGCTGGTCAAGCTGATCCAGCAGGCGCAGGTCATGAACGAAGACCTCCGCGCCGTCTTCCTGCTGAACAAGACCGAAGAGAAACGCATGCTGACCCGCGAGCTCAAGCGTGCGCTCGAGGAACTCGGCTTCCCGCTATTGAAAACGCAGATCCCGACCCGGGAAGCGTACAAGCAGGCGATGGCGCTCGGTCAGACCGTACTGCAGATGAACGATCGCGGCGCCAGGCTGGCAGCCGCGGAAATCCGCGCATGTGCCGACGAAATCGTCGCCATGCTGCCCTGACTTTATGCGCATAAAGGAGTCACATGAAACCCTCCCAATTTGCAAAAGGATTCCAAGCGCGCCCGGATATCACGACGAGCGAAAAGCGCACCGCGCTTGATCGGCTGAATGCCATCGACGGCATCGTCAAGTCCGAGACGGCCACGCCGGCGCCGACGAAGTCCGCCAAGAAGGACATCGCGCCACCGCCGGTTCCGGAAGTCCTGCTCGATCCGTCGACCGACGAGTCGCCGCAGTATCGCGCGTGGCGCCTCGAGAATCGCTATGCGCCCGGCCAGGTGATCGAGCTGTCGCTGAAGGCGATCAAGCATAGCCCGTTCAACCCGCGGCACTTCTATCTGAAAACATCGATTGCCGAGCTCGCGGTCAACCTCGCGAAGCAGGGGCAACAGCAGGCGATCCACGTGATTCCGGACTACGACAATCCGGGTTCATATTTCGTCAGCGACGGCGGCCGCCGCGTGCGCGCGCTGAAGGAAGCGAACAAGGAATCGGTGAAGGCGATCGTGATCGACGTGCCGATCGGGATCCAGAGCTACAAGCTCGGCTACGACCTGAACGTGCAACGCGATTCGCAGACGGTGTTCGACAACGCCGTCGTGTGGCGCCGCTTCCTCGACGACAAGCATTTCCAGAGTCAGAAGGAGCTGTCCGAACATCTCGGCCTGGACGAGTCAACGGTTGCGGTTGCGCTGTCGATCGGCAAGCTGCCGGAAACCGTGATGCAGGAGATGGTCGCGCGCCCCGACCGCTTTGGTTCGAACATGGCGTATCAGGTCGGCCGTTATCACAACGCGCGCGGCACCGAGGCGACGCTGCGGCTGATCAACAAGATCGTGTCCGACGATCTCAGCACGCGCCAGGTGTCGGACATCGTCAAGGGCCGCGTCGCGGCGCAGGAAACGCCGAAGCCGGCAGGCCGCCAGCGCTATGCGCAGCGTCTCGAGATCAAGCTCGGCGGCAAGTCGGTTGGCGATCTGAAGTCGTACGGCGAAGACCGCATCGAACTGCGCCTGCGCGGCCTCCCGAAGGACAAGCGCGACGCGATCCTCGAGCAGCTCGAGCGGATGCTGTTGTCGGACTGATGGAAACGGCCGGTGGGGCCTGGCAAGGTGCCGGGCCCGCCGATTGGGCGGGCGGCCGGCGGCGGCCCGTCAGCGGGGCCTGAGCAGGCCTCAGGCGGCCCGCGATTGATTCAGGGTGAACGACAGCAGGTCGCCGTCGGTCGGCTCACCCCAGGTCTTCTGGGCCAGCCAGTCGAAAAACGCCGTCTCGGCCAGCTTGGAATCGAGACCGCGCTTGCGCCAGTCGTCACGCAGGTGCGAGCCCATCGTCGGCAACACTTCCGACTCGAACGACTCGCGCGCCACTTCGCGCTCCGCGTCGCCCTGCTCCTCATACAGCACCTTCGCTTCCTTGCGGCGGAACGCCGCGAATTCGCTCAACAAACGTGCCTTCAGATCGTCCGGCTGCGCCGCGGCGACCTTCGCCGCCGGTGTGCCGGAAGGCAGCGCGTCGACCGACTCGACCGGCGGCGCATAGCCTTTCTTCAGCGCATCCTTGAACAACGCGGGCGCGCTGCGCACCGGCGGCAACGTCGTGCTGCGCATCCGCTGCTCGGTCATCTGCAGCGCCGCACGAATCCGGTTTTCCTCGCTGTCCGCATAGAGCGTCTGCGCTTCCTTGAGCGGAATCCCGAGCTTCACCATCCGGTCGACCAGCGTGCTGTCGAACACGTTCGGATGCTCGTCGAGTGCGAGCATCGGCTGCTTGCGCTCGGTCACGCGGAACTGGATCTCCGCGACCCGGCGCCCTTCACGATGCTCGATCAGCTCGACGAAGATGTTGGTGACCGCATTGACCTCGGCGATCGCCGGCCGCAGATAGTCGCGCTTGAAGTACTTGTACTCGCGCTTCGCCTCGTCGCCGGCTTCCGTATCGGGCGTGCCCGACAGGATCGGCCGCCACCATTCCCACGGCTCGCGCATCGTCAGGTGGCTCGGGTTCGTCAGGTAGCGCACGCAGATCTCATAGAGCGCGAGACCGGCGCTGCTGCGCAGTTGGCTCTGGAACTGCAGGCTCAGGCGCGCGTACTGGACCGGATCGAGCAGCTTCTTCTTGATCTTCGGTGCGAACGAGAATTCGACCCACACACGGCGGGTGGCCGGATCCTCGAGAATTTCGGCATCGGCGATCAGCGTCGAGATCCCCCACTTGCGGCCCGGCTTCTGGCTCGACGTCCCCGTGCTCCATTCGACCTGGACCGACACCATGCGCCGCAGGTGTTCCTTCACCAGCGCGGTGTCGTTCGAATCGAAAGCGGAATTGGCGACGATATCCGACAGCAGCGCGCGATAGGTATCGCCCGAGTCGTCGGCCTGCTGCGCGACGGCGAGCAGGACATTGAACAGCTTGCGGGTCAGGAGCGTGATCTTGCCGCTCTTCGGCTGAATTGCGATCGCCTCGACGGCCTTACGCAATTCGGCTGAACTGGCACTCACCACATCCACATCGGTTTTCTTGGCGCGCTTCGTGGCCATGCGTCGGGTCGGAGGAGAAGTTTCACGGAAGGATAGCGCCTGTGGTGATGTGCGTCCAGAACGACATGCTCACCATAGCCGGTGAAGCGCGCGTGCAAAGCGGCGCTCACCCCAACCCTCTCCCGAAAACCCTCACCGGTCCGGATTTACGGCGTTTCGGACTCGTCCAGACGTGTCGCGGGATGCACGGATTCACAGATTTTTGCCTGTGCCCGACGCGTGCGAAACTTGCTCCCGCATCAGCTCACCTTTCGATTTGTCGTAATTTTACGACTGCATCGCCGCGCGCCCGTCACAGGGTTGCCACTGGATATCACGGTGGCGCCGCAACCCCCCTCACACGGGCCTGTATGCATGTACAGCCGCGGCTGCCCGGAACATCCCGACCATGCCCGGTCGCCTGAAACACAGGCCGAAAAGCCGGTTCGACGTGCCGGTTGAACCCGTTTCACGAGCCCGGGCGCGCATTGTACAGCGCACAGAAACCGTTCAGTCCCGAAAATCCTCACCGCGACAGCTCGAAATTCTGTGACCTAGATGCCAGCGAATCCCACGCACACGCGGGATCGGCCACCAGGACCTCCCGAAAAACCTCACCTTATTGAAAAAGGCGACGCTCCGACGGATGCGAAAGCAGCTCCCGAAAAATCTCACCGTAACCGCCACGGTATCAAAAATGTCAATGGCATCCGATACTTAAGTGCAGCATGCGTTCCCCTGTGCCCAGCGGCCACCTCCCCGAAAACTCTCACCTTTCCGGTATCCGCACGAGTGCGACAGCTGTGCGTCGGCTCCTGAAAAATCTCACCTGTGCCAAAAAGTGGCACAGCGAAAATCAGATTTCTGCCAGTCCCGGCGGGCTTTTCAGCGAATTCGCCCCCTCAGCGGTCCCGGAAAGCCTCACCTTTGACCATTTTTCGAGCAAATAGCGCTCCTGAAAAGACTCACCTGTGAGCCGCTCGGCCGACTGTGATTTATGCCCCGAAAAAGCTCACCTCAACGGGTTCCGCGCAGGAAAACCCCGATTTCTCTCCCGAAAAGCCTCACCTTTCGGGCTTCACACACCCTACGGGGCACTTTTGCTGTGCAAAATGACGGGCGCTTCCCGGAAATCCTCACAGCAAATCCCTGTGGAGTCCCGTGGAACCTCACCTTTCAGGAAAACTGCCCAAAAGATGGGCAGAATCGGGGCGGGAAGAAGGTCCCGCAAATTCTCACCTATGTCTGCACAGGCAGAAAACTGTGCGGGCAGGCACAGCGCGGGTTCTGCGGCTGTGCGGCCCCGAAAACCCTCACCTTTGGAAAATCTCGTGTTTTACTGTGATCCTGAATCCGCTCACGATCTTTCCTGCATCGGCTCACGCTGCTCCCCGAACCCCATCACTTCAGCTCCCGCAGAAGATCACCTTGGTTCCCGTAAAACTTCACCTTGTCGGCCGGAAAGCCTTGCTACATAAGGCTGTGCCGTGGCGTTAACGTTTTTAACTAAGGGTTCAAGGGTGTTTACTTCTAATACTCTCAAGACATAGGTCGTCGAGTTTTCCACAGAGACCCCAACCCCCGAACACCCGCGGCTACGATGACGCTCGTCATGTGAAACAAATGCCCTTTTTCGGGGCTTGTCAGAAAACGCTTTCGACACAAGGACTTGGCTCGGTTTCTTCGCTTTGTTTCACGGAATCCGGAGGTGGGTTCGTCCAGATCGGCTCACAGCACCTGTTTCTCTGCACAGCGACGTAAATTCGCCACGGTCAGTGAAAACAAGTATCAAAAAATACGTATTTCGTTATGATTGCAACATTTCAATGTCTGCGAGACTGACATGACGCTGGATGAAATGCGTGAAGCCATCCGAGAAGAACTGGAATCGCTGCGCGCCAAAGGTGCGCGACGCCAGGAATTGTCGCTGCATGCCTGCAAGCGATTATTCTTCGATCTCGGCATCCGGCCCTCGGCCGCCAATGTCCGCGATCTGACCCAGACCGGCAGTGCCAGTGACATTCCGAAGGACATCGATCACTTCTGGGAGCGCATCCGTTCCGCATCGAAAATCAGGCTCGACGGTGCGGCAATTCCGAAAGCCGTCGAGGAAAAAGCCGGTGCACTGCTCGGCGCACTCTATGAAGAAGCATTGAAAGCAGCGCGGGAATGCCTCGACGTCGACCGCGAACAGGTTCGCGCCGGCGTGACCGATGCGGAACAGCGGCTGCGCGACGCGACGGTTCGCCAGGAAACCCTCGAAGGGGCACTGGCCCGCAGTGAAACCCGCAACGACCAGTTGCAGGCACGGGTAACCGAGCTCGAAGTGCAGCTTGCATCGCAATCGACGCACGGTTCGGCTAACGAAGCGACGCTGCTCACCACAGTCGCCCGACTCGAAAAGGAGCTGGCCGGCATGGCCGGCCGCGTCGACGCCGAGCAGACGCAGAACGCGGCACTGCGCGACCGCATCGACACACTGCAGGCCGAATTGCAGCAGCGCACCGAACACTATGCGCAGCAGATCAAGGATGCGGTGGCCGAAGCCGAGCGCCGCGTCAAACCGATGCTGGTCGAACTGGATTCGCTGCGCAGCATGGCGTCGACTTACCAGAGCGGTTTGCGCGACGTTCAGCGCAAGGAATTCGATTTCCTCCAGCAGCTGAGTTCGGCCAAGGCCCGCGCGGACCGGCTCGAGGAACAGTTGCGCACGCAGAGCGACGAGCTCGAACGTGCGACGCGCGACGTGAATACGCTGCGGGCGAGCCGCGGGATGAATCCGGAAATTTCGGCGTTGATCCGCCGCCTGGCCGATGCCGGCCAACTGGATGCGGATGCGTTTGCCGCGATCGGCACGTCGCTGGATCAAGAGATACCGGTACCGAACCAGTGCCCGCATTGCGGCGGCGAACCGGAACTGTCGCATGGCGACGACGGGTTCGAAGTATCGTGCCCCGAATGCGAACACGCGTCGGGGCCATGGCCTTCCCGATTCGAAGCCGTTGCGCGCTTTGCGCGCGACTGACGCATCGGCCGGCACAGCGATTGCCCAGGTGAGGTGATCCGGGAAGCTTGAGGTGAGGTTTTTCGGGAGCTGTGAAACGGTGAGGCTACGTCGCACAAGGCTGCTCACGGATCATGTCGCGTGAGCAGCCCGGTCGCGATCAGTGAGTATCGTCGTCGTCGGACGGGTCACCATTCGCGAGCGCTTCCCGCCAGTTTTTCCACGCGCGGTGCAGACGGTTGGACGAGATCGGCCGCACGAAGCCGAGCCATTTGCCGACCCGCTCGGGCGCCACGTCGTGTTCGAACAGTTCGGCTGCATAGGTATTGCGCAGCGTTTGCGGACTTGCACGTGCGGTGCGCGACGATGTCAGCCCGGCGGATTCGACGATCGCGTCGATCGCGCGCAGCATCGTCGCCTTGTGCATCGGCCGCCCGGCATGCGATGCCGGGAACACGAGCTCGCCGGGAATCTCCTGGCGCTTGCGCTCCACGAGCCATGCTTCGAGCAACGCGATCGCGAACGATGCCAGATGGGTTTCGCGCGCGAAATCCGGATGCGTCGACGGAATCTGCAGCGACGTTCCGCTTGTATTGATGCAACTAATCGTAAGCACGCGTGCTTCGCCGGTTTTCACGCCGGCGCCCAGAAATACCGCGACGAGCGCGCGATCGCGCCGCTCTTTCCAGTAGGCGGAGCCCGATACGCCGATCGGCGAAAACAGGTACGCCAGCAACTTTGCACGCTCGGCCGGCGTCAGGAAACCGGTGGGCTCGTTGTCACGCGCCTTTCGCCAGGTCGCTTCGCCATCCTGAGCAATGAAGCGAGCCGGGTTGGTCGATGCGAGTTCGGTGCGACGAATGTGGTCGAGCACACGCTCGATCAGCCGCAAATAGCGCATTCGCTGGGTTTTCCTGATGGGAAGCTCGCCGACGAAGTGCGCGATCGATGCGGTGTCGACCGTGGCCAGGTTTTTCTGGTGGGTTCGCAGCCAGGTGAGAAACGCACCCCATTGCGCGCGATAGACGTCGGCCGATGAGCGGCGATAGTCCTGCATGGCAAGCCAGGCGTCGAACGCAGTCTCGGGCGAGGCGATCCAGTCGGACGAACCACGGTCGAACAGATCCTTTTCTTCCGGGCGTGCCGGGGTGTCGGAGGGCGTTGGAAGGGACATGTTATTTATTCCGTTAGTTGCGTATATGGTAGCCCTTTCCGCAACGTCGCGGGCAGCAGGATGCGGGAGCTGGACGCTGTTTTGAACGTGGCGTCAGTCGCCCCACGCCTTGGACGGACGGTGAACGCGCTGGCCGGGCGTGGCGTCCTGCGATCGGGCCGCCGCTTCATAGGCGAGCACCGCGAACGAGAAGGCGGCAGGGAGCGCATTCGACCGGCCGAAGTCGATCGGATCGTCCGTTTCGGGAAAGGTCATGTCCGACGGCCGTTCGAACAGTCGACGCATGCCGGCCTCGTGCCGGCTGGCAAAGCCGAGATCGGCGAGCGCCTCGGCTTCGATGGCGTGCAGCAGACGCCACGACAGCGGGACGCGCTGGTGGATATAGCGTCCGGCAATATGGCGAACGATCAGCTCGAGGTCGTGCGCGGCAGCCTTGAAGCTGAGCGCGGCCAAATCTTGTTCTTCTGTCATCGCAGGCTCCTGTCGACCGGAGCGGGCGCCTCGGTGCGCCGACCCCGGCCCATGCATGGCGGAATGTCCGTATACTGTACAAACATACAGTATTTTCCGCAACCGGCCTTTCGGCCGGCTATCCACATCGTCAGCGATGAATCACGATCAGGAGTGCGCGCGCCTCCGACTTGCCGGGGTTGCGGATCGCGTGCGGCGTGTCGGCCGGGTAGCGCGCGGTGTCGCCGGCCTTCAGGCGCCGGCTCGCGTCGGCGGCTTCGATTTCCATCGCGCCCTGCAGCACGGTGAGGTGCTCGCGCGTGCCGGGTTCGTGCGCGTTCGATACCAGCGCGCCGCCGCCCGGCAGCGTCAGCTCATACCATTCGAATTTGCCGGCGAGGTCGATCGGGCCCCATACGCGCAATTGGTAGCGGCCGTCGTGGCCGGCGAGTGTCGGGATGTCGTGCGGGCCGTCCACGCGGATCGTCTCCGGCGTTTTCGGCTGCGAGAACAGTTCGTCGAGCGTGATGCCGAGCGCGTTCGTGAGCCGCCACGCGACCGCGATCGTCGGGTTGGCCTTGTCGCGCTCGATCTCGGAGAGCATCGACTTCGATACGCCGGCCGCGCGCGACAGGTCGTCGAGCGTCAGCTTGCGCTCGTTGCGCAGGCGCTGGATTTGCTCGCCGACGCGCGGCGGCGTCACGGCCGGCGGCTGCGGTGCGGCGCCGGCAGGCGTGCGCCGCGACGCGGAGGAACTTGCCATTTGGTGTCCGTTCGCTTAGAGTTGTTCGGTATTTCGAATTTTAGTTCGGAATAACGGATAAATGCGGTCAACCGAACGACCGACTATAACAGTAGCAGGCCGTTGCGCTGCCGCCACGAGTGGCGCGCGACGGAATGCGAATCCCTGTCAGGAGCTTTGCGATGCGTGATGCCTTTCTCGCCCAGGTGCGCGGGACGCTCGACCAGATCCGCGCGGACGGTTTTTACAAGACCGAGCGCGAGATCGCGAGTCCCCAGGCCGCGGCCGTGCGGCTCGCCGGCGGTGCCGGCGTGCTGAATTTCTGCGCGAACAACTATCTCGGTCTGGCGAACGATCCGCGCCTGATCGCAGCGGCGCAGGCCGGTCTCGACCAGGACGGCTTCGGCATGGCGTCGGTGCGCTTCATCTGCGGCACGCAAACCGTGCACAAGCAGCTCGAAAGTGCGCTGGCATCGTTTCTCGGCACCGAGGACAGCATCCTCTATTCGAGCTGCTTCGATGCGAACGGCGGCCTGTTCGAGACGCTGCTCGACGAGAACGACGCGGTGATCAGCGACGAGCTGAACCACGCGAGCATCATCGACGGCATCCGCCTGTGCAAGGCGAAGCGTTTTCGCTACAAGAACAACGATCTGTCGGATCTCGAGGCGAAGCTGAAGGAAGCCGACGCCGCGGGCGCGCGCCACAAGCTGATCGCGACCGACGGCGTGTTCTCGATGGACGGCATCATCGCCGACCTGAAAGGCATCTGTGACCTCGCCGATCGTTACGGCGCGCTTGTGATGGTCGACGATTCGCATGCGGTCGGCTTCATCGGCGCGCATGGCCGCGGCACGCCCGAGCACTGCGGCGTCGACGGTCGCGTCGACATCATCACCGGCACGCTCGGCAAGGCGCTGGGCGGTGCGTCGGGCGGCTATGTCGCAGCCCGACGCGAGGTCGTCGAACTGCTGCGCCAGCGTTCGCGTCCGTACCTGTTCTCGAACACGCTGACGCCGAGCATCGCCGCCGCGTCGCTGAAAGTGCTGGAACTGCTCGGCAGCGACGAAGGTGCGAAGCTGCGCGAACGCGTGCGCGAGAATGGCGTGCGTTTCCGCGAGCAGATGACTGCCGCGGGCTTCACGCTCGTGCCGGGCGCGCATCCGATCATCCCGGTGATGCTCGGCGACGCGCAACTCGCGACGAACATGGCCGACAAACTGCTCGCCGAAGGCGTCTACGTGATCGGCTTCTCGTTCCCGGTCGTGCCGCGCGGTCGCGCGCGCATCCGGACGCAGATGAGCGCCGCGCATACGCCCGAACAGATCGATCAGACGGTCGCCGCGTTCGTACGCGTCGGCAAGTCGCTCGGCATCGTCTGACGGAGACGCGATCATGAAAGCACTGGCAAAACTCGAACGCGGCCCGGGCCTCACGCTGACGCGCGTGAAGCGACCCGAAGTCGGACACAACGACGTGCTGATCAAGATTCGCCGCACGGCGATCTGCGGCACCGACATCCATATCTGGAAGTGGGACGACTGGGCGCAGAAGACGATTCCCGTGCCGATGCACGTCGGCCACGAATACGTCGGCGAGATCGTCGAGATGGGGCAGGAAGTGCGCGGCTTCGCGATCGGCGATCGCGTGTCCGGCGAAGGCCACATCACGTGCGGCTTCTGTCGTAACTGTCGCGCGGGGCGCCGGCATCTGTGCCGCAACACGGTCGGCGTCGGCGTGAACCGTGAAGGGGCGTTCGCCGAGTACCTGGCGATTCCCGCGTTCAATGCGTTCAAGATTCCGCCCGAGATTTCCGACGATCTCGCGTCGATCTTCGATCCGTTCGGCAACGCGACGCACACGGCGCTGTCGTTCAACCTCGTCGGCGAGGACGTGCTGATCACCGGCGCGGGCCCGATCGGCATCATGGCCGTCGCGATCGCGAAGCATGTCGGCGCGCGCAACGTCGTGATCACCGACATCAACGACTATCGGCTCGAACTCGCGCGCAAGATGGGTGCGACGCGGGCGGTCAACGTCGCCCGCGAATCGCTGCGCGACGTGATGGCCGACCTGCGGATGACGGAAGGCTTCGACGTCGGCCTCGAGATGTCGGGCGTGCCGAGCGCGTTTACCAGCATGCTCGAGGCGATGAATCACGGCGGCAAGGTCGCGCTGCTCGGCATTCCGCCCGCGCAGACGGCGATCGACTGGAACCAGGTGATCTTCAAGGGGCTCGAGATCAAGGGCATCTACGGTCGCGAGATGTTCGAGACCTGGTACAAGATGGTCGCGATGCTGCAAAGCGGCCTCGATCTGTCGCCGATCATCACACACCGCTTTGCGGCCGACGATTTCGAGAAAGGCTTCGATGCGATGCTGTCCGGCGAAAGCGGCAAGGTGATTCTCGACTGGACGGTCTGAGTACGGGGGCGGCTCGGCGCGTTGGCCGGCGGCCCCGCTCGTATCGACTCGCGTGTTTGTCGGGGCCAAGCGGCTTCGACAAACGCTTGAGGTGAGACTATTCGGGAGCTGTGTCGGCGTGCCGAATGGCGGCTCGATCACGCTTTCGTGATGCGTATGACCGCGGAATTCAACGGGCTGCACGCCGTTTCGCGTTAGCGGCACGCGGGCGGTCACGCATCGATTCTCCGGATCGCATCGGTGAAACGCACCCGCGCATGCACCTCACCCGTCAGCGTCGCTCCGCTGTCTCCACTCTCGCGTCGTTCGGCGCGTGTCTTTCTTCTCACCGTTCCGTTGTTGCTTGCCGCGCTTGCATGACGGGGCCTTGTCGCGTCAGCTGCTTGCCATCGCGTTGCTCCGGCTCCGCGGCAACACGCCGACATGTCGCTTCGCTGATACCGGATCGCAGCACGAAGCGTGAGGTGATCGATCACGCGCGAACTCACCCGCCAGCCTGTCAATCGACATTCACCGGTGCGCCGCACGCCATGTGATCCGCTCACCGCTCAACCATCGCGGTTCGAGTTGCAGACTCGACGCGACGACCCAGCGTCTCGGGCGGTGCGGTGCGATGCCGATCAGATTGCCGCGCGTGCCGGACGTCGAGACGAGCCCACGTCGCGCCGCACACCGATACGCACGGGATGCCTCTGCCTGACGCTGCCCCGCGCGGATGACGAAGCGCAACAGCAGCAACGTCGCGGCGTTCGGCCCTCCCGTCGACAGGGCCTTTTCATCCAGATGTTGACGGTGGAGAACGATCGTTCTACCGTAAACCCATGAACTCACATGATGATCTCTCCGGCGAACCGGCCGTTCGCGACCGGCTCCTCGACGCGGCCGAAGCACTGATCTACTCGGGCGGCATCCACGCCACGGGTGTCGATGCGATCGTGAAGCGGTCGGGCGCCGCGCGAAAGAGCTTTTATTCGCATTTCGAATCGAAGGAAGCGCTGGTCGTCGCCGCACTTGAGCGCCGGGACGAACGCTGGATGCGCTGGTTCGTCGATGCAACGCTGGCGCGCGGCAAGTCGCCGCGTGCGCATTTGCTCGGCATGTTCGATGTGCTGCGCGACTGGTTCGCGCAACCCGATTTTCACGGCTGCGCGTTCCTGAATGCGTCCGGCGAGATTGCGGACGCCGACGATCCGGTGCGCGTCGTTGCGCGCATGCACAAGGCGCGCTTGCTCGCGTTCGTGCGCGAGCGGTTCGATGCGTATGCCGACGCCGCCGGGATCGAGCGCCGCGGATTGGCCCGCATCGCGCGCCAATGGCTGGTGCTGATCGACGGCGCGATTGGCGTGGCGCTCGTCAGCGGCGATGCAACCGCCGCGCGCGATGCGCGCGCCACCGCCGAACACTTGCTCGATACGGTGTCGCGAGCATCGAAGTAGCGTGTCCGAACCGGCTGCGCGCGTGCGCAGCCAGAACCTTGAACAGGAGCATCCCATGTCCGTTTCCCCTGAAGTTCGTCCGCCCGTTCCGCCCTTCACGCTCGACACCGCGCGCCAGAAGGTGCGTGCCGCCGAGGATGCGTGGAACACGCGCGACCCGCAGCGCGTGTCGCTCGCCTATACGCCGCAGAGTCAGTGGCGCAATCGCGCGGAGTTCGTGACGGGCCGCGACGCGATCGTCGGCCTGCTGCAGCGGAAATGGACGCGCGAGCTCGACTATCGTCTGATCAAGGAGTTGTGGGCATTCGGCGGCAATCGCATCGCGGTGCGATTCGCGTACGAATGGCACGACGACGCCGGCAACTGGTTCCGCTCATACGGAAACGAAAACTGGGAGTTCGACGAAAACGGATTGATGGCGCATCGCCATGCGAGCATCAATGATCTGCCGATTCGCGAAGCGGATCGCCTGTATCACTGGGCACTCGGCCGCCGTCCGGACGATCATCCCGGCCTGTCCGATCTCGGGCTGTGACGCCGCGTCGACGCGCTCGATCGGGTATCGAGCGCGACGCCCGGGCTCAATGGTGAGGAAATTCGGGAGTCGTGCGTTGAGGTGAGTGTTTTCGGGAGAAGGGGATTTCGTGCGCGACGGTGTGATGCTTCACGCGCTGCATCTCACCGATCAATCGCCGCAGGAAACGACGCGGTTGCGTTGAAGGAAGCACCGCATCCATTGGCATGCACGGTTACTCATCGCGCGAGGGCGAGTGCAAGGGCAAGGGCGAATCGAACGTGATACCGACGGCGGTGGTGAAACTCAACCGGTGTGTATCGATGCGCGATGCAATTCACCGATCGGCTTCAATGCGATGCCGACCACGGCGATGAATCGACGCGCGATCAACCGTGCGCGACACCGAATCGCGTGGCTCACCGTTCGAAATCGACACCTGAAATCGACACGCATGAAGGCGTGCACACCGACATCGACAAAGGTGCGCGGCGGTCGGGNCCCGACCGCAACGGCAATCGGCCCAATCGATCGTCTTTCACCTCGCTCCGTCAGCCGGCGATCCGCGCCGCGATCGCCTCGCCGATTTCCTTCGTCCCGGCCTGGCCGCCGAGATCGCGCGTTCGCGGCCCCGCGCGCAGCACGTCCTCGATCGCCGCGACGATCACGTCGTGTGCTTCGCGTTCGCGGCCTGCGCCGTTGCCGAGAAAGTCGAGCATCATCGCCGCCGACCAGATCATCGCGATCGGGTTGGCGATGGACTGGCCGGCGATGTCCGGCGCGGAGCCGTGCACCGGTTCGAACAGCGACGGAAACGTGCGATCCGGGTTGAGGTTCGCCGACGGCGCGATGCCGATCGTGCCCGTGCAGGCCGGCCCGAGGTCGGACAGGATGTCGCCGAACAGGTTCGATGCGACGACGACGTCGAAGCGGTCCGGCTGCAGCACGAAGCGCGCGCACAGGATGTCGATGTGCTGCTTGTCGACGGCGATCTCGGGATAGCGTTCGCCCATTTCGGCCGCGCGCGCATCCCACCACGGCATGCTGATCGCGATGCCGTTGCTCTTCGTCGCGACGGTCAGGCGCTTCGCGCGGCGCTGCGCGAGCTCGAACGCGAACTTCAGCACGCGCTCGGTGCCGTGCCGCGTGAAGATCGACTGCTGCATCACCACTTCGCGGTCGGTGCCTTCGAACATCGTGCCGCCGACCGACGAATATTCGCCCTCGGTGTTCTCGCGCACGATCATGAAGTCGATGTCGCCCGGCTTGCGGCCGGCGAGCGGCGACGGCACGCCGTCGAACAGGCGCGCGGGCCGCAGGTTGATGTACTGGTCGAACTCGCGGCGGAATTTCAACAGCGAACCCCACAGCGAAATGTGGTCCGGCACCGTCGCGGGCCAGCCGACCGCGCCGAACAGGATCGCATCCATGCCCGACAGTTGCGCCTTCCAGTCGTCCGGCATCATCTGGCCGTGCTGCGCGTAGTAGTCGCAACTGGCCCAGTCGATCTGCTCGAATTCGAAGCGGATGCCGAAGCGTGCCGTGACGGCGTCAAGCGCGCGCAGGCCCTCGGGCATCACTTCACGGCCGATGCCGTCACCGGGAATCACGGCAATTTTGTAGATCCTGTCGCTCATGCAAGTCTCCTTCGCGGGTCGGGCCGCTGGCGGCATGCGCAGCGGAACATGACGCCATTCTATTTATTTCCATTCAGATTAAAATCGTGAGAAAGGTTAATCGACTTTCCACGAATCGTGAATAAATCCCCGAATCTCGACGACCTGCGCGTGTTCAGCCTGGTCGTTCGCCTGACGAGCTTCAGCGCGGCCGCCGAGCAGCTCGCGGTGTCGCCCGCGTACGTGAGCAAGCGCGTCGCGCTGCTCGAGGCGCAGCTCGGCACGCGGCTGCTGCATCGCTCGACGCGCCGCGTGACGGTCACGGAGGCCGGCGAGCGCGTGTTCGCGCGCGCCGAGAAGATTCTGGATGACGTCGATCATCTCGTCGAGGACGTGTCGACCACGCGCACGGTGCCGCGCGGCACGCTGCGCATTTCGAGCAGCTTCGGCTTCGGCCGGCATGTCGTCGCGCCGGCGCTGCTCGATTTCTCCGCCCGCTATCCGCAGCTCAACGTGCGGCTCGACCTGTTCGACCGGCTCGTCGACGTCGCGGGCGAAGGCTACGACCTCGACGTGCGCATCGGCGACGAGATCGCCGATCATCTGATCGCGCGCCGCCTCGCCGCGAACTATCGTGTGCTGTGCGCGGCGCCCGACTATCTCGCGCGGCGCGGCACGCCGCGCACGCTCGCGGATCTCGCGTCGCACGACTGTCTCGCCATCAAGGAGCGCGACCATCCGTTCGGCGTCTGGCGTCTGAACCTGCGTGGCGCGACGACAACGGTGAAGGTCGGCGGCACGCTGTCGACGAATCACGGCGAGGTGGCCGTGCAATGGGCGCTGGCCGGGCGCGGGATCGTGTTGCGCTCGGTCTGGGAAGCGGGGCCGCTGATCGAACGCGGCGAACTCTGTCGCGTGCTGCCGGATGCGATTCAGCCGGCGAATATCTGGGCGGTGTATCCGGAACGCGTGGCGGCGTCGGCGAAAGTACGCGTGTGCGTCGATTTTCTGGCGGAGGCGCTCGCTGGCTTGAATGCCGCCGCGAGCGACGACGCGGGCTGAAATCGGCTAAAGGTGAGATTTTACGGGGGCATGTGCGCAACGTCGGCACCTGCCCGTTTTCGGCTCGCAATCGCGTCACGAACCGGCAGGGTGTGACACGCATCGCTGCGCCGGCCTGGTCGACGATCATGCCTGCCGCCGGCTCACGCCGCTTTCGCCACGCTCACTGTCCCAAGCATCAGGTCGAGATTCTGCACAGCCGCACCGGATGCCCCTTTGCCGAGATTGTCGAACACGGCGGACAACAGCACCTGACCGTGCTCGGCATTGACGAACACACTGAGCCGCAAGTCGTTCGTTCCGTTCAGCGCTTGCGGATCGAGATGCGTGATGGCGCGCGTGTCCGCGAGCGGCGTCACTTCGACGTGGCGCGCGCCGGCGTAATGGTGCGCGAGACACGCATGCAGCATCTCACCGGTCACGCCGGCCGGGAGCAGGCGCAGCTCGATCGGCACGGTCAGCACGATGCCCTGCCGATAGGCGCCGTAAGCCGGCACGAACAGCGGACGGTGCGCGAGCCCGGCATGCAGCTGGATCTCGGGCACGTGCTTGTGCGCGAGCGCGAGGCCGTAGAGCTGCAGCGGTTTCGCGCGAGCGGCGTCGTTCGATTCGAACGCGTCGACGGCGGTCCGCCCGCCGCCCGAGTAACCGGACACCGCATGGATGCTCACCGGGTAGTCGCGCGGCAGCAGGCCGGCCTGTCGCAGCGGCCGCAGCAGGCCGATCGCGCCCGTCGGATAGCAGCCCGGATTGGTCACGCGCCGCGCGCGTGCGATGGTCTCCGCGTGTCCGTCGACCATCTCGGGAAAGCCGTAGACCCAGCCCGGCGCGGTGCGATGCGCCGAACTCGCGTCGATCACGCGCACCGCGGGATTCCGGATGAAGCCGACCGCTTCGCGCGCGGCCGCGTCGGGCAGGCACAGAATCGCGATATCGGCTGCGTTGATCGCTTCGGCGCGCCGCGCGGGGTCCTTGCGCTCGGCGTCCGGCAGCGTGACGCGTTGCAGGTCGGTGCGAGCGCGCAGGCGCTCGTGGATCAGCAATCCGGTCGTACCTTGGTCGCCGTCGATGTAGACAGTGGGGAGGCTCATGGTGGTCGCGTTCCTCGTTGCGGACGTCGGGAAAGCCGTATCGTCCATCGAACGCCTAGAATAGGAAAAGTTGAATTTCCTGATTGCAGGATTCAGTTTTCCTGAACGAGAGGCGGAAATGCGCGAGATCAGTCTGGACCGGCTGCGTACGCTGGTCGCCATCGCCGACCAGGGCTCCTTCGTGGCCGCCGCGCAATTGCTGCACCTTGCGCCGCCGACGGTCAGCCTTCATATCGCCGAACTCGAAAGCCGCATCGGCGCGCCGTTGCTGTCGCGCACGCGCGGCAACGTGCAGCCGTCGACGATCGGTGCGGTGCTGGTGGAGCGGGCGCGCCGTCTGCTGGCCGAGGTCGAGTCGACCCTCGACGACGTGGAACGGCAAGTGCAGGGCTTGACCGGGCGAGTGCGCCTCGGCGCATCGACCGGCGCGATCGCTCATCTGTTGCCGCAGGCGGTGGCCCGGCTGCGCGAGCAGCATCCGGACATCGATGTCCAGATCGCGGTGCTGACGTCGCAGGACACCCTGGCGCGCATTGCGCAGGGCACGCTCGACGTCGGGCTGGTGGCGTTGCCGCAGCCGGCGGTCGCGGGGCTGTCGATCCGCGCGTGGCGGCGCGATCCGGTGCTGGCCTTCCTGCCTGCCGACTGGCGGCTGCCGGCGCGGGTGACGCCGGCTTATCTGGCCGCGCGGCCGTTGATTCTGAACGATGCAACCACGCGCCTGTCGCGTCTTACGACCGAATGGTTCGCGCTCGGCGGCCACCGGCCCGAGCCGCGCATCGAACTCAACTACAACGATGCGATCAAGAGCCTGGTCGCCGCGGGTTACGGTGCGACGCTGCTGCCGCACGAGGCGGGCGCTCCGCTGCCCGATTCCCGCATCGTCATGCGGCCGCTGCGTCCGGCGTTGTGGCGCGAGCTGGGTATCGCGCATCGGGCCGGGCCGATCGAGCGATCGACCCAGCACGTGCTCGACGCATTGCGGGCGCTCGGCGCGCGCTAGGGAACGGCGGGCGGCACGTCGGTTCGTGCCGGGTCAGGCATCGGCATGCGGCCGTGGCCGGTTACAGCCGGTTGTCCTTCGCGAGCATCAGCACGCGTGCCCAGCGCTGCGCATCGCGCTTGTCCATCATCGGCAGTGTCCATTCGCCGCGCACGCGCACGACCAGATGCCAGCGGCCGTCGATCGGCGCGGCCTCGCAGCCGTCGAGTTGCGACAGCGTATAGCGGCCGTCCGCGCCGTCATGCGACAACCACAGCAGCCCCTGCGTCGCGGACACGCGCACCTCGCCCCACGCGCGATGCACGATGTGGGTCCAGCCTTGTTCCTTCGTGTTCGGGGCGATGTCGCGGCGGCGTTTGATCCACCACGCGATCAGCGCGATCAGGAGCGCGGCGGCGAGCACGGCGGCCGCGATCGCGACCGGCTGGCCGAACTGCGCGGCGATGACGTGAAACAGGTGAACCGCGCCCCAGCCCAGGGCGACGAGCGCGAACAGCGCAATGAAAATCGGCATGTCGAATCGGAAAAGAGGACGGACCGGCGCATGTATCGCGCCGGTCCGTCGCACACGGCATTACCGGCGGCGGTGAATGTCGTGCGTGATGAAGCCCGCGTCGTTGACGGGCAGCGCGAGGCCGTCCTTGACTGCGAGCGTCTTGCGGATGTCGTCGAGACCCGCGCTCCAATGGTCGCGCATTGTCGACAGACCGAACTGATAGTCCTTGTAGTGGTGCTCGTATGCCTTCTGCTGATAGATCAGGTGCTGGATGTTGTACTTCTTCCCGCTCGACATCGCATCAGCCTCGACGCACCACGGGTCGTTCTTGCGCTGCGCTTCCGGCACCTGGTCGAGCACGTGGCGCAGCACGTTGCGGTAGCGCTGTTCGCGCTGCAGCGTGTCGGTGACGAAACGCGTGCGGCTCGAATACTGCACGTCCTTCGTGCGTTCCGCGACGTCGGCCATCGTGCGCGGCAGCGGCCCGCGGGCACTCCACAGATCGACCTGGAACGCGAGCGTGTCGCGGCGCGGACGCGCACGCAGCACTTCCATCAGCGGCGTGTTCGACACGACGCCGCCGTCCCAGTAGTACTCGCCGTCGATCTCGACCGGCGGGAACGCGGGCGGCAGCGCGCCGGACGCCATGAAGTGCTCGGGCGCGAGGCGGATGCGCGAGTTGTCGAAGTACACGAAGTTGCCGGTACCGACGTTGACCGCGCCGACCGACACGCGCGTCTCGCCCGAGTTGATCCGGTCGAAGTCGCACAGCTTGAGCAGCGTCGCGCGCAGCGCGGACGTGTCGTACCAGCTGATCTTTTCCGGATGATCGGCCACACCCGGCAGCGGCGGCGGGAAGCGCGGCACGAAGAAGCCCTGCTGGCCCTGCATCATCGCGCTCGCGGCCTGCGATGCGGTGAAGAACGTGCGGATCTGGTCGATGCTGTTGAACAGCGCGAATTCGAACGCGGCCGGAATCGCGGGAAAGAACGCCGGCTGGCAGATCGTTTCCCAGAATTCACGCAGCCGCGCGACGCGATGTTCGGGCGCATTGCCGGCGATCAGCGCGGTGTTGAGCGCGCCGATCGAGATGCCGGCGATCCAGTCGAGCGGGATGCCCGCTTCGTGCAGCCCTTCGAACACGCCGGCCTGATACGCGCCGAGCGCGCCGCCGCCCTGCAGGACGAGCGCGATCGTATCGTAGGGCAGCGACCGCGCAGCGGCCGGCGCGCCGGCTTCGTGATGCAGGTCCGCCGCATCGACGGCCTGCTTTTCTGTACGCGCGTGCGGTTTCATCAGTTGCTCCGAGAAATCCCGCCGTGGATGGCGGAGACCAAAGGCATGCCGTCGGCAGACGGCTTGCCTTCGTGAGAATAAGCCGTGGTGCGGGAGTCGCCTCCCTGTCGGGAGGCGAGGGCGTTACTGCATGAACCAGCCGTGGCTGACGACGAACGACTGGCCCGTGAGCGCGGCGCTCGGGAACGCCGACAGGAACAGCACCGTCTGCGCGACGTCCTGTACCGTCGTGAACACGCCGTCGACCGTGTTGCCGAGCATCACCTTCTTGATCACGTCCTCTTCGCTGATGCCGAGCTCCTTCGCCTGCTCCGGAATCTGCTTGTCGACCAGCGGCGTGCGCACGAAGCCCGGACACACGACGTGCGAGCGCACGTTGTGCTTCGCGCCTTCCTTCGCCAGCACGCGCGCGAGGCCCAGCAGCCCGTGCTTGGCCGTCACGTACGCCGACTTCAGCGGCGACGCCTCGTGCGAGTGCACCGAGCCCATGTAGATCACGACGCCGCCGCGATCGTCCTTGTACATGTGCTTGAGCGCGGCCTTCGTCGTCAGGAACGCGCCGTCGACGTGGATCGCCTGCATCTTCTTCCAGTCGGAAAACGAATAGTTCTCGATCGGGTTGACGATCTGGATGCCCGCGTTCGACACGAGGATGTCGATCGAGCCGAATGCGGCGGCCACCTTGTCGATGCCGCTGTTGACCGCTTCCTCGCTGGTCACGTCCATCGCGACGCCGATCGCCTTGCCGCCTGCCTTGTTGATCTCGTCGGCAACCGCGTTCGCGCCGTCCTGGTTCAGGTCGGCGATCGCGACGGCCGCGCCCGCTTTCGCGAGCTCCAGCGCGATTTCCTTGCCGATGCCGCTTGCGGCGCCCGTGACGACTGCGGTCTTGCC
>NZ_JBQEON010000016.1:92142-140902 GCF_052045245.1 Burkholderia sp. 22313 | reverse complement strand
GAAGCACAGCGCGCCGACGGCCGTCGTCGCATACAGCGCGTTGCGCGGCACACCGCCCGGCGACAGCTTCGCGAACAGCTTCGGCGCGCGGCCTTCGACGGCGAGGTTGTAGAGCATCCGCGTCGACGCATACATGCCCGAGTTGCCGGCCGACAGCACGGCCGTCAGAATCACCGCGTTCATCACGCCGGCCGCGAACGCGAGGCCCGCGTGGCGGAACACGAGCGTGAACGGGCTGACACCGATGTCGGTCACGTCGCTCTTCAGCAGGCTCGGGTCGGTGTACGGAATCAGCACGCCGATCACGAAGATCGCGAACACGTAGAACAGCAGGATCCGCCAGAAGATCTGGCTGACCGCGCGCGGGATCGTGGTGCGCGGGTTCTCCGATTCGCCGGCCGCGACGCCGATCATTTCGGTGCCCTGGAACGAGAAGCCCGCGATCATCGCGACGCCGAGCATCGTCGCCCAGCCGCCCGCGAACGGCGCATCGCCGATCGTGAGGTTGCCCCAGCCCGCGCTCGGGCCGCCCTGCATGATCCCGAAGATCATCAGCAGGCCGACGCCGACGAACGCGAGCACGGTCAGCACCTTGATCAGCGCGAACCAGTATTCGGCCTCGCCGAAGCCACGCACCGACAGCGCGTTGAGCGCGAAGATCAGCGTGAGGAAGATCGCGCTCCACCAGACGCCGGGCACGTGCGGAAACCAGTAATTCATCACGAGCTGCGCGGCGACGAGTTCGACCGCGAGGGTCACGGCCCAGCTGTACCAGTAGTTCCAGCCGAGCGCGAAGCCGAAGCCTTCGTCGACGAATTTCGAGCCGTAGGTCGCGAACGAGCCCGACACCGGCATGAACGCGGCCATCTCGCCGAGGCTCGTCATCAGGAAATAGACCATCAGCCCGATCATCATGTAGGCGAGCATCGCGCCGCCGGGGCCGGCCTGCGAGATCGACGCGCCGGACGCGACGAACAGGCCCGTGCCGATCGAGCCGCCGATGGCGATCATCGTCAGGTGGCGCGCCTTCAGCGCGCGATGAAGCTTGGGTGGGTTCGCGGACGAACCGGGTGGGTCGGAATTCGGAATTGCGGACATAAACGAGACGAACGTTGAGCGAGCCGGCATCCGGAGCCGGCGCATGCGGAATCGGGGCGCCGCGCGCCGCCTGCTGCGATGCTTTCGATGCGGCCCCGATACGCGTTGCGCGCCGGGCGCCTGCGGCGAAGCGCGGATTCTACCTGATTCGTCATGGGGGCCGCTCGGATCCGAACGCCCCGCCATCGCGCACGGCGCCTGCGCATTAATACGCCAATTCGATCGACCCGCGCCCAATATTCAGACAAAACCCCGGCACTGAAAATTGATTTAAGTCAAATCGGCGAGGCGAAACACGGTAATGATGCGTAACCGATTCAAACGCGATTGGCGAGGCATGCATGTTTTGCATCGCGCGGCGCGAATCGGGAATTCGCGAGATAATACGGTTTAATTCGAAATAATCAGCGCGCGGAATCGTCGCCGCGCCAATATCCGCCGCCCCGCCCCTTTCCCGAGGATGAAGTCACACCCGCTGCTCGCTGCGCTGCGCCGCCACACCACGTCGGTCGTGGCACGCATTCTGTCGCCCCGCGGCGTACTCGTCGCGGGCATCGTGCTGCTGCTGTTCAGCTGGGGGCTCTCCACGTCGCTTTTAATCGAGGCGCGGCAGGACGCGCATGACCATGCGGTCGAAAATGCGCGCAATCTGATGCTGCTGATCGAGCGCGATATTTCCCGCAATATCGAACTGTATGATCTGTCGCTGCAAAACGTCGTCGACGGCCTGGCCGATCCCGAACTGATGGCATTACCGCCGCGCCAGCGTCACCGGCTGCTGTTCGACCGCGCGGCCAGCGGCCCGTATCTCGGCGCCATTTTCGTGATGGATGCGCACGGCAATATCGTGATCGATTCGAGCGCGTCGCCGCCGCGGCAAGGCAATTTCGCCGATCGCGCGTATTTCACCGTCCATCGCGACCGGCTCGCGCAGGACCTCTACATCAGCCGGCCCTATGCATCCCGGCTGCGCGGCGGCGCACTGACGATCGCCCTCAGCCGCCGGATCACGCTGGCCGACGGCAGCTTCGGCGGGATCGTCGTCGGCACGCTCAGCATCGACTACTTCCGCGCGCTGCTCGACGGTCTCGCGGTCGGCCGGCATGGCAGCGCGGCGATCGTCGAGGACAACGGCGCGCTCGTGTCCCGCCTGCCGTACGATGCGCGCGTGGTCGGCCTCGATCTTCACGACTCGCCGCTCTTCATCGAGGCACAGCGCAGCAGGGAAGGCGCGCTGACCGGCGTCGGCGCGATCGACGGCGTGCGGCGCATCTATGTTTACAAGCATCTCGCGCATCTGCCGCTGGTCGTCGACGTCGCGCCCGCCGAGATCGACATCTACCGATCGTGGCGCCATCGCACGATCTGGGCCGCCGTGCTGATGGGCCTGTTTACCGTGTTCATCGCGTGGGGCTCGCTCGCGCTGTCGCGCGAACTCACGCGCAGGCAGATCGCCGAATCGAAGCTGTACCGGCTCGCGCGCACCGATTCGCTGACCGGCCTCGACAATCGCGGCACGTTCGACGCGGTGCTCGCGAAGGAAGCGCAGCGCGCGTCGCGCAGCGGCCGCCCGCTGTCGGTGCTGTTCGTCGACGTCGATCATTTCAAGGCGTTCAACGACGACTACGGCCACCTGGCCGGCGACGACGTGTTGCGCCGCGTCGCGCAATCCGCATTGAGCTGCCTGCGCCGCGCCAGCGACCACGTCGCGCGCTACGGCGGCGAGGAATTCGTCGTCACGTTGCCCGACACCGATGCACAGGGCGCGGCGATCGTCGCCGAAGCGATCCGGCGCGCGATCGCCGGGCTCGGCATCGCACACCGCCGCAGCCAGTACGGACACGTGACGGCGAGCATCGGCGCGGCCACCGCCGCCGGCGGGCGCGTGAACGCCGCGACGCTGCTGCGGCAGGCCGACGAAGCGCTGTATCGCGCGAAGACCGGCGGCCGCAATCGCGTGGCGAACGCCGAGGCGAGCACGGCCGACGCGTGACGCGGCGGCCGGCCAGGCCTCGCCGCCGGCCGCCTCGCCGTGGACAGCCCGCGCGCGTTCGGCTAGCGTTACGTCAGCTGCGCGTGCGGCGCGGCGCCGGCCCGCGCAGGCCGCCCGCGCGTATTCGGGCCACCCCGCCGGCCGCCCCCCGGCCATCCCCGCTCCGTCATGACCGCCCAGTTCCCTGCCCGACTGTCACCGCTCCTGCGCCACGCGCTCCGTCCGCTGCTGGACCCGTACCGCCGCTACCGGCACGCGAAGCTCATTCATGCGGCGCGCGTCGCGCTCGCGATCCTCGTATCGATCGGCTTGTCCACCGGCCTGCGCGTGCCGCATGGCGAATGGTCGACGATCACCGTGCTGATCGTCGTCGGCGGGCTGCAGCACCACGGCAACATCCGCAAGAAGGCGGCCGAGCGCGCGCTCGGCACGTCGATCGGCGCACTGGCGGGGCTCGGACTGATCCTCCTCTACTCGTTCCTGCACGCGCCGGTCGCGATCTACCTGCTGATGGCGATCGCGTGCGGCTTCTGCGCGTATCACGCGATCGGCAAGGCCGGCTATATCGCGCTGCTGTCGGCGATCACGATGGTGATCGTCGCGGGGCACGGCGACAACGAGATCGTCGACGGCCTGTGGCGCGCCGTGAACGTGCTGACCGGCATCGCGATCGCGCTGGCGTTCTCGTTCGCGCTGCCGCTCTATGCGACCTACTCGTGGCGCTACAAGCTTGCCGACGCGCTGCGCGCGTGCGCGGCCGTGCACGCGCGGCTCGCCGGCGACCGCCACGTGAGCGACGATGCGCACCTGAAGGAAATGGCCGCGCTGAGCGCGCTGCTGGTGCAATTGCGCTCGCTGATGCCGTCGGTGTCGAAGGAATGCGACATCCCGGTCACGCAGCTCGAGGCGATCCAGCGCGGCCTGCGCCTGTGCATCGGCTACCTGGAGATCCTGTCGAGCACGGTGCCGGCGCGGGACGACCTGGCCGCCCGCGAATACATGCGCACCGGGATGAAGGCGGTGAACCGGCGCATCCGCGACACGCTCGTCGGCGCGAGCCGCGCGCTCAAGTTCGGCACGCCGAGCCGGCTCGCAGCGCGCCGCCGGCCGGCCGACGCGCCGCACGACGCGGCACCGCCGCAGCTGTCCGGCTACGTGTCGATCACGGCCAAGCTGGCCGGCGAAGTGGATCAGTTGCGCGAGAAACTGCTCGATACCGCGCAGGCGTGGAATATCTGAATCCGAAGCCGAAGGCCGGCGGATGCCGGGCGGCGCCGGCGAACATTTCAATTACCTTTCGTTCGCGCTGAGCCACCATCCTGACGACGGTGGCTCCCGCGGACGGCCGATCCGGCCCTGTAAACCGGGCCGGCGCGCCGGCGCGTTCCCGCCGGCTTCGACCGCCGTGCGGGCGTGTTTCAGGCCGGATTCTCCGGCCGGTTAACCGGCCGCCAGGCCCGTCGCGACGGGCCCACCGACGTATTGGCGCGAAAATCAGGTCTTGCCCCAACTTCCCGGACAGCCGATACTCGCATATTCCGCGAAATACGATCCCACCGGCTTCAATCCACGGTAATTCCTATGAGCACGATTCTCGAAAGCCTCCCGACCGGCCAGAAGGTCGGTATCGCCTTCTCCGGCGGCCTGGACACCAGCGCCGCGCTGCACTGGATGAAACTGAAGGGCGCCGTCCCGTACGCATACACGGCGAACCTCGGCCAGCCCGACGAAGACGATTACGACGCGATCCCGAAACGCGCGATCGAATACGGCGCAGCCGGCGCCCGCCTGATCGACTGCCGCGCGCAGCTGGTCGCCGAAGGCATCGCGGCGCTGCAAAGCGGCGCGTTCCACATCACGACGGCCGGCGTCACGTACTTCAACACGACGCCGATCGGCCGCGCCGTGACGGGCACGATGCTCGTCGCCGCGATGAAGGAAGACGGCGTCAACATCTGGGGCGACGGCAGCACGTACAAGGGCAACGACATCGAGCGGTTCTACCGCTACGGCCTGCTCGTGAACCCGGACCTGAAGATCTACAAGCCGTGGCTCGACCAGACGTTCATCGACGAACTCGGCGGCCGCGCCGAAATGTCAGAATTCATGAACCAGGCCGGCTTCGCGTACAAGATGTCGGCCGAGAAGGCGTATTCGACCGACTCGAACCTGCTCGGCGCGACGCACGAGGCGAAGGATCTGGAAAGCCTCGAAAGCGGCATCAAGATCGTGAACCCGATCATGGGCGTCGCGTTCTGGCGCGACGACGTGAAGATCGCCGCCGAGGAAGTGACGGTGCGCTTCGAGAACGGCCAGCCGGTCGCGCTGAACGGCGTCGAGTTCAAGGATCCGGTCGAGCTGCTGCTCGAGGCGAACCGCATCGGCGGCCGCCACGGCCTCGGCATGAGCGACCAGATCGAGAACCGCATCATCGAGGCGAAGAGCCGCGGCATCTACGAAGCCCCGGGCCTCGCGCTGCTGTACATCGCGTATGAGCGTCTCGTCACCGGCATCCACAACGAAGACACGATCGAGCAGTACCGCGAGAACGGTCGCCGCCTCGGCCGCCTGCTGTACCAGGGCCGCTGGTTCGACCCGCAGGCGATCATGCTGCGCGAAACCGCGCAACGCTGGGTCGCGCGCGCGATCACCGGCGAAGTGAAGATCGAACTGCGCCGCGGCAACGACTACTCGATCCTGAGCACGAAGTCGCCGAACCTCACGTATCAGCCCGAACGCCTGTCGATGGAGAAGGTCGCATCGACGTTCTCGCCGCGCGACCGTATCGGTCAGCTGACGATGCGCAACCTCGACATCACCGATACGCGCGACAAGCTGCGCGTGTATTCGCAAGTCGGGCTGCTGACGCCGGGTGAAACGTCGGCGCTGCCGCAGATCAAGGGCGACGACAAGTAAGTCATTCGCTCGACGCCGTGCCGCATCTCCGCATGCGGCGCGGCCGGGCAGGCTGCGTGCGAGACTGTCGAGCACGCAGCCTGCCGCTCCTTCCGGCCTTTCCCGCCTTTCCCCGCCCTTCCGCTTTCCCTCTGCCATCGCGTCGCGTGACGCACCAACGGCACTGCACCGCCGCGCCCGTCATGGCATGCTGCGAGTCGTCCGGTTCCTGCGATTTGTCATGCGTCCTCTCACCGTCATCCACCTGAACGGCCCGATCAACAGCGGCAAGACGACGATCGGCCACGCACTCGCACGCGTGTTGCCCGATACACGCTTCGTCGACGGCGACGATCACGATGCACCGGAAGACGCACCGTTCGACGTGCAATGGGCGATCGCGCTCGAGCGTCTCGTCACGCAGATCACGCACGCGGGCGAACGCCATCTGGTGATCGCCTATCCGATCGGCGAAACGGAATTCGAGCGGCTGCGCGCGGCCTGCGACGCCCGCGATGCGCGCCTCTTCGTCGTGACGCTCGCGCCGCCCGAAGCAGTCGCGGCGTCGAATCGCGGCACGCGGGCGCTGACGGAATGGGAGCGGCAACGTATCGCCGAGATGTATCGCGAAGGGTATGCGGCGCGCGAGTTCAGCGATTGCGTGATCGATACGTCGGGGGCGTCGGTCGATGCGTGCGCGCTGGAAATCGCGCGCCGCCTTCAATGATGCTGCCGCACCCCCGACACGACCTGCTCGCGCGCCCCCTTGCGGCTCAACATCAGCGTCACCACCGCCGACACCGCGAGCGTCCCCGCGACCACATACAGCCCCGCCGCATACCCACCCGTCACATGCTTGAGCCAGCCGATCGCGAACGGCCCGACGAAGCCGCCGAGGTTGCCGATCGAGTTGATCATCGCGATCCCGGCGGCCGCGCCGGCGCCCGACAGGAACGCGCTCGGCATCGCCCACAGCGGCGCCTTCGCGGCGCTGATCCCGATGTTGACGACGACCAGCGCGAGCACGGTCAACAGCGCGGTGCTCGCCTGCCCCGCGAACACGAAGCCGACGCAAGCCAGCACGCACGGAATCACGACGTGCCACGTACGCTCGCCGGTGCGATCCGAATGCCGCGCCCACCCGATCATCGCGACGACCGCGGCGATGCTCGGAATGCCGGTCAGCAGGCCCGTCTGCAACGCGGTGAAGCCGAACTGCCTGACCATCAGCGGCGCCCACAGCCCAAGCGTATAAAGCCCCGCCGACGTGCCGAAGTAGATCAGCGCGAGCGCCAGCACGCGCGGGTCGCGCAGCGCCTGCCACGCGCCGGCCGTATGCCCGGCATGCGTGTGCCGCGCGTCGGCTTCGGACTTCAGCTTCGCGATCAGCCAGTCGCGCTCGTCCGGCTGCAGCCATGCGGCCTTCGACGGCGCATCGGACAGGCACTTCAGCACGACGAAGCCGAGCACGACCGCCGGCAGCGCTTCGATGACGTACAGCATCTGCCAGTCGGCAAGCCCGAACAGCGGCGGCATCTGCATGATCGCGCCCGACAGCGGCGAGCCGATCGCGGTCGAGATCGGCGCGGCCGCCATGAACCACGCGGCGGCCACCGCGCGTTGCTTCGCGGGAAACCACAGGCTCAGGTACAGGATGATGCCGGGGAAGAAGCCGGCTTCCGCCATGCCGAGCAGGAAGCGCAGCACGTAGAAGCTCGTCGGCCCGGCCGCGAACGCGGAGACCGCCGACACGATGCCCCACGTGATCATCACGCGCGCGATCCAGATGCGCGCGCCGACGCGATGGAGAATCAGGTTGCTTGGCACTTCGAACAGAAAGTAGCCGATGAAGAACAGGCCACCGCCGAGCCCGAACGCGGTCGGCGACAGGCCGATCGCCTGGTTCATCGTCATCGCCGCGAAGCCGACGTTGACGCGATCGAGAAAGCTGACGAAGTAAAGCAGCATCACGAACGGAATGATGCGCCACATCAGTTTCCGCGCGACGCGGGTTTCCAGATCCGCTTGCATGTGTCTCCTCCTTCGAGGTCGAGCCGTGCGCTGCTTGCGCGCGCCCGGCGGGTACCGGCCGGCGTCACGACGAAGCGTGTGCGCGGGCGCCCGGCTCGCGTCGAATGCGCGAGTCGCGGGCAAAAAATTCGGGGGCGGTGAATCGACGGCGAACGGCAACGCACGCGCGCGGCCGTGGGCGTCAACGTCGTCGCCGCCGTCAGGCCGCGACCGCCGCGTGCGCGACGCGCTCGCACACGGCGGCCGTCACCTGCGCGGTCGTCGCGCTGCCGCCGAGGTCGCGCGTGTGCAGCGACGGATCGGCCGTCACGGCCTCGATCGCCTGCATCACGCGCGCGGCCGCGGTCGTCTCGCCAAGATGCTCGAGCAGCATTACGACCGACCAGAACGTGCCGACCGGATTCGCGAGCCCCTTGCCCATGATGTCGAACGCGGAGCCGTGGATCGGCTCGAACATTGACGGATAGCGGCGCTCGGGATCGAGGTTGCCGGTCGGCGCGATGCCGAGGCTGCCGGCGAGCGCGGCCGCGAGATCGCTGAGGATGTCCGCGTGCAGGTTGGTCGCGACGATCGTGTCGAGCGACGCCGGGCGGTTCACCATGCGCGCGGTCGCGGCGTCGACGAGCTCCTTGTCCCACGCGACGTCGGGAAATTCCTGCGCGACCTGCTTCGCGATCTCGTCCCACATGACCATCGCGTGACGCTGTGCATTGCTCTTCGTGATGACGGTCAGCCGCTTGCGCGGACGCGACTGCGCGAGCCGGAACGCGAAGCGCATGATGCGTTCGACGCCGGCACGCGTGAGGATCGACACGTCGGTCGCGGCCTCGATCGGATGACCCTGGTGCACGCGGCCGCCGACGCCGGCATATTCGCCTTCCGAGTTCTCGCGCACGATCACCCAGTTCAGGTCGTCCGGCCCGCAGCGCTTCAGCGGCGCGTCGATGCCGGGCAGGATGCGCGTCGGCCGCACGTTCGCGTACTGATCGAAGCCCTGGCAGATCTTCAGGCGCAGGCCCCACAGCGTCACGTGGTCGGGCACGTCGGGGTCGCCCGCCGAGCCGAACAGGATCGCGTCCTTGCCGCGCAGCGCGTCGAGACCGTCGGCCGGCATCATCGCGCCGTGCTGGCGGTAGTAATCGGCGCCCCAGTCGAAATCCTCGAACTCGAACGCAAAGCGGTCGCTGCCGCGCGCCAGTGCTTCCA
This sequence comes from Burkholderia sp. 22313, assembly GCF_052045245.1. Lineage (NCBI taxonomy): Bacteria > Pseudomonadati > Pseudomonadota > Betaproteobacteria > Burkholderiales > Burkholderiaceae > Burkholderia > Burkholderia sp. 22313. The sequence continues at coordinate 131,679 of NZ_JBQEON010000016.1, read as the reverse complement.
GCACCTGCTTGGCCGCAGGCACCACTTCCTTGCCGATGCCGTCGCCGGGAATGGTCGCGATACGGTAGGTCTTCATGCTGACATCCTCGATTGATCGTGAGCGTGAACGCACTTTACCGAACCGGAATTGCTGTAACCGGCGCTATACTCAAAGCATCTTTAACTTTAATTCATGAATCCCGTCATGGCGGAAACCGTCCAGCCCGCCGATCTCGGCTTCTTCTCGACGCTGGCCGCGGCAGGCAGCCTGAGCGCGGCCGCGCGCGAACTCGGCTTGACCGCGGCGGCCGTCAGCAAGCGGCTCACGCAGATGGAACGGCGCGCGGGCGTGACGCTCGTCAACCGCACGACGCGGCGCATGATGCTGACGCCCGAAGGCGACGTCTATCTCGACTACGCGCGCCGGATCCTCGATCAGATGGACGAGCTGGGCGAGCTGCTCGGCAGCGCGAAGCAGCGGCCGAAGGGGCTGTTGCGCGTGAACGCGACGCTCGGCTTCGGCCGCAGCCATGTCGGCCCGGCGATCTCGCGCTTCGTCGCACGCTATCCGGAGGTGTCGGTGCAGCTGCAGCTGTCGGTGATGCCGCCGCCGCTCACCGACGACGCATTCGACGTGTGCATCCGTTTCGGCGAGCCGCCCGACACGCGTGTGGTCGCGCGGCGGCTCGCGCCGAACCGCCGGCTGCTGTGCGCGGCGCCCGCCTATCTCGCGCGGCACGGGACGCCCGGCACGCCGCATGAGCTGACGCGGCACAACTGCATCGGCATCCGGCAAGGGGACGAGGGATACGGGATCTGGCGGCTGGCGAGCGGGCGCGGCGCGGCGCGCAACACGGAAGCTGTGCGGATCAACGGCAACCTGACGACGAACGACGGCGAGATCGCGGTGAAGTGGGCGCTCGACGGACACGGGATCCTGATGCGCGCGGAATGGGATATCCGCGACTACCTGGCCGACGGGCGGCTGGTCGTCGTGCTGCCGGACTACGAGACGCCGAGCGCGGATATCTATGCCGTGTATGCGCAGCGGCATCAGATGTCCGCGCGGATCCGGGCGTTCGTGGATTTCCTGGCGGGGGAACTGGGCGGGTGACGGGGTGCGGGCGGACGAGCCCCAATGCGTACTGCAGCGCGAAGCGACACCGCGCGTCCCGTGCAAACCGCGTCCGGTGCGGAATCGGCCGATTGGCACAATGCCGATATTCCGGCGATTTTTCACAAAAAACGCCAGAATATTTCCATTTCCTCGCGTACCACGGCCCGGACGGCGTGCCCGTGCGGCCTTTCGTGCTCATACCGGCAAGGCCCCGTTGCGGCTGCGCGGCTCCCGGCCGGCGTCGGCAGCCGCGCGCCGGACCGAATACAATGCGTCGATCCCCCGCCGCTGCGCCAATCTCGCTGGAGCCGCCATGTTCGACCTGACCACGCTGACCACCTTCACGGCCGTCGTCCTGGGCCTGTTCCTGATCCCCGGCCCCGCCGTGCTGCTCGTGCTGAGCCGCACCGTGCAGGGCGGCCGCAAGACCGGCATCCTGACCGGGCTCGGCATCGCGAGCGGCGATTTCGTGCATACGCTGTTCGCGGCGGTCGGGCTGTCGGCGCTGCTGATGACGTCGGCGCTCGCGTTCAACGTCGTGAAGCTGGCCGGCGCCGCGTACCTGCTCTATCTCGGCGTGCGCGCGCTGCTCGACCGGCCGTCCGATCCGTCGCTGCCGAAGGTGTCGCTCGTCACGCCGTTGAAGGCATATCTGCAGGCGATCCCCGCCGAAGTACTGAACCCGAAGACCGCGCTGTTCTTCCTCGCGTTCATGCCGCAGTTCGTGCATCCGGAACGCGGCTCGACCTTCGTGCAGTTCGCGGTGCTCGGGCTGATCTTCGTCATGCTGAGCTCGCTCTACACCACACTGATCGCGTACTCGATCCGCCCGCTCGGCCGCCTCGTGAAGCGGCTCGCGTGGCTCACGCGCTGGCAGGGCAAGATCATCGGCTCGATCTTCATCGCGCTCGGGTTGCGCGTCGCGGTGCAGCAGCGCTGACGCACGCATGTCGCAAGACGGCGCGGCACCGGATGCTCGATCCCGGTTGCGGCACCGGCAGGTTCGCAGGTGATGCAAATGAGTCACGACGATTTTCAGGTGATGGAACTGGCGAACGGCAAGCCGGTGAAGATGTGGACGCAAGGCGTCGCGGTCGAGGACGACGCGCGCACGCAATTGCGCAACACCGCACAGATGCCGTTCATCTTCAGGCACGTCGCTGTGATGCCGGACGTCCACCTCGGCAAGGGCTCGACGATCGGCAGCGTGATCCCGACGAAGGGCGCGATCATCCCGGCCGCGGTCGGCGTCGACATCGGCTGCGGGATGATGGCCGCGCGCACGACACTCACGGCCGCCGACCTGCCGGATTCGCTCGGCGGGCTGCGCGGCGCGATCGAACGCGCGGTGCCGCACGGCCGCGTGCCGGGCCGCCGCGATCCGGGTGCCTGGGGCGAGCGCACGCCGGCCGCCGTGACCGAGTCGTGGAAGTCGCTGCTGCCGGGTTTTCAGCGGATCGTCGCCAGGTATCCGAAGCTGGAAAGGACGAACCACTACGCGCACCTGGGCACGCTCGGCACGGGCAACCACTTCATCGAGGTGTGCATCGACGAGGCCGACTGCGTGTGGTTCATGCTGCACAGCGGGTCGCGCGGCGTCGGCAACGCGATCGGCAGCCTGTTCATCGAACTCGCGCAAGCCGACATGCGGCAGCACATCGCGAACCTGCCGGATCGCAACCTCGCGTATTTCACCGAGGGCAGCCGGCACTTCGACGATTACGTCGAGGCGGTCGGCTGGGCGCAGGACTACGCGCGCCGCAACCGGCACGCGATGATGGATGCGGTGATCGGCGCGGCGCGCGGCGTGATCGCGAAGCCGTTCTCGGTCGACGAGCACGCGGTGAACTGCCACCACAACTACGTGCAGCGCGAACGCCACTTCGGCGAGGACGTGCTCGTGACCCGCAAGGGCGCGGTATCCGCGCAGAAGGGGCAACTCGGGATCATTCCGGGCTCGATGGGCGCGAAAAGTTTCATCGTGCGCGGGCTCGGCAATCCGGAGAGTTTCTGTTCGTGCAGCCACGGCGCCGGCCGCGCGATGAGCCGGACCGAGGCGAAGCGCCGCTTCACGGTCGACGACCAGGCGAACGCGACGCGCGGCGTCGAGTGCCGGAAGGACGCGGGCGTCGTCGACGAAATCCCGATGGCCTACAAGGACATCGATGCGGTGATGGCGGCGCAGCGCAGCCTCGTCGAAGTGGTGCACACGCTGCGTCAGGTGGTGTGCGTGAAAGGATAGCGGCGCAACGGAAGCGACGCCCGTCGACAAACGAACGGCGCGGTGCCCGCCGGCATCGCGCCGTTTCCCTATCCGCCTGCGCTCGGCCACCATCAGACGAATCGTCACCGTAGCAGCGGTATACTCGATGCTGTCCGGCCGCGCCCGATCCGCATCGCGCGCTTACGATGCGCTTGCAACCGGACATCCACCCTTCGCCCCGTCAACGCCGATACGAACCGTCATGTTTCGTCGTCTCCCGCTTGCTGTCGCCGTCATGCTGCTCACCGCGTCGCTCTCCGCCGCCGCGCACGATCCCGCGCAACATTCGGTCGCGCGCGATTTCAAGAACTGGTCGGTCGTGTGCGACAACGCGAATCGCTGCATCGCCGAGGGCGGCAACGACGACATCGACGACACGCACACCAGCATGATCGTGCGACTCACGCGCGATGCCGGTGCCGATGCGCGCCCGGTGCTCGAAATCTTCGCATCGGCGCCGCTCGATCTGCGCACCGCGCGCGCGGACGGCGTGCCATTCGACGCGGTGCCGGCCGAGTGGCACGCCGTCGCGAAGACGGGCGACGAAGACGACGTCTATCCGTTCCACATCCGCACCAGCGACCCGACGACCGTCGACGCGTGGCTGACCATCTCGCACAACGCGCAGAGGGTCAGTTTCGGCGATCCGGCCGCCGCGAAGACACCGCGCGTGTCGTTGTCGGGGCTCAATGCCGCGCTGCTGCTAATCGACGACACGCAGGGCCGCATCGGCACGACCACCGCGCTGCTGCGCAAGGGCACGCGGCCCGCATCGTCGGTGCCCGCCGCGCCGGCATTGCCGCCCGCGCCCGTTCCCGCGCCGCGCGTGGCGGACCTCACCCCCGCCGAACAACGTCCGCTCGTCGACGCGGTGTTCGACAAATTCGGCGGCAACGTGAAGCGTTGCGTGGCCGATGCCGGCGACGAAATGTCGACGCGCGACCGACGCAAGACGGCATCGGCCATCGCGATCTCGGCCACCGACGCGATCGTGTCGATTCCGTGCCAGACGAGCAGCGCCTACAACCATACGGACCTGTGGTATCGCGTGCATCGCAGCGCACCGTACGCGCCGACACCGCTCGACTTCGGCGAGCACGCGAGCGCCGGGCTGGACCCGGCGTCGTTCGCGAACCAGTTGACGGAAGCAAGCTACGATCCCGCGCATGCGACGCTGTCGAGCCTCGACCGCGTGCGCGGCGCCGGCGATTGCGGGTCGAGCGCGTCATGGGTGTTCGACGGCCGGCGCTTCGTGCTGAACGACGTCGCGATGCACGGCGCCTGCAACGGGCTGTTCCAGGATCAGTGGCCGCGGTTGTATCGCACGGCCGGGCCGACCGACACGACGCGCTGATGCACCGGCGTCGGCGCGCTCATCCGCCGACGATCGAGATCGAGAACCCGTCCCAACCCTTCAGCCCGACCGTCTGCACGGCGGTCGTCAACAGCTTCGGCTCGGCGACGAGCCGCGCGAACCCGTCGCGCACGCCGACGACGTCCGGCTCATGGTTGTCGGGATCGGCCACGCGCCCGCTCCGCACGACGTTGTCGACGACGATCACCGTGCCGGGCCGCGACAGCTTCAGCGCGGCGTCCAGATAGACGGCATTGTTGTCCTTGTCCGCATCGATGAAGACGAAGTCGAACGGCGCCTCGCCCGCCTCGACGAGTCGTGCGAGGCTGTCCTTCGCGCTGCCGACGACGACCGACACGGCCTGCGCGAACCCGGCGCGCGCAATGTTCCGCGTCGCGACCTGCGCGTGGTCGGGATTCAATTCCAGCGTGACGAGCTGCCCGCCCGGCGGCAACGCGCGTGCGAGCCAGATCGTGCTGTAGCCGCCGAGCGTGCCGACTTCGAGGATGCGCCGTGCGCCGCGAATCGTCGCGAGCAGTTGCAGCAGCTTGCCCTGGTTCGGCGCGACGTTGATCGCGGGCAGCCCCGCGGCGGCGCTCGCCGCGAGCGCGGCGTCGAGCACGTCGTCGGACGGCACGAGCGTCGCGGAGAAATACGCATCCACCTGGTTCCACTGATCCTGATCCATCGTGCACCTCTCGTCGTCGGGACAACGCATTCTATGCGCAGCGCCCCCATAAGCAACAAACCATTCGTTCCAAAGAAAGCGCTGTGCGTGCTCCTATCACGTCCGGGCGTGCGGCGCCCCGCGGCAGCAGCCCCCCCGCTTCGGCGTTCAGACGGTTTCGGTGAAGGTGCGGCGAGATCGCCGCACGGCAGGAAGATGAAGCTCAGGCAGTCGGCATGCGCGCGGAAAGCTCCGGCACGCGCACGCGCGTCACGCACGCCCCGGCTTCGCGCGCCGGCGTTGCACCAGCCAGTCGAGCAACTGTTGCCCGTCGCGTTCGCCGAACCATTGCGCATGCCCGATCAGATAACCGTCGTACGCGATGTCGACGATGTCCGGCGCATTGACGATGCAGCCGAAATACGCGACTTCCGACAACGCGAACTCCGTATGCACGATCGGCAGCATCGCCATCAGCGCCGCATACGCATCGTCGCCCAGCGGTTCGAGCGATTCGTAGCCGTCGAGCAGTGCATCGATCTGTTCGTACTCGACACGGCGCGCATCGGCCGGCGCCATCCAGTCGACCGTATTGCGTTCGATCGCGAGCGCGAGGTCCATCACCGCACAGGTGCGATCCGACAAGCCGAAATCGAGCACGGTCCGCACCTGCGCGCCGGGGCCGGCATCGGTCCACAGCAGGTTCGACGCATGCCAGTCGCCGTGCGTCCACAGCGGCGGCAACGCGGGCAGCAGCGGCACGAGGCGCGCATGATACGGGCCGATCACGGTCGCGACATCACCGCGCCAGTCGCGCGTGCCGAGCGCCCGCACCAGCAACGGCTGCGCATCGACCCAGCGTTCGAGCGCGCCCGCCAGATCGGTGGAGGACAGCACGCGGAAACTCGACAGCAGCGTGCGCACGGGCCGCGCCGGCGCGTCGTAACCGGCCGACGCGCGATGCAGTTCGGCCAGCGCGCGACCGGCCGCATACGCATGCGCAGCATGGGTGAACGGCTTCCACGACATCACGCCGCGATACGCATCCACACCCGGTGCGACCACATGCACTTCATAGGTCCAGTCACCGGCTGCGAACGCGGTCGCCCCATCGCGGCCGGCAAGCACGTCCGCCACCGGCGTCCCGCGTTCGCGCAGATGCGCGATGAAACGATGCTCTTCCTCGAGCGCGGCGGCGTCGCGCAGGCTCACGTGATGACGCTTGACGAACAGCGCGCGCCCGTCCGTCGTACGCACCAGCACGGCCGCCGAGAACGGCCGCGGGCTGTGCCACGTGAGCTGCGCCGGCGCGCCAATACCCTCGATCCGCCCGAGCACGCCCGCGACTTCGTCGTGCGTCATCAGCGGCCAGTCGCGTTCGGCCTGCTCGCCGTCGACACCGAATTGCGGCGGCGCGACGTCCCGCGTGTCGACAGCGTCACGCGAGGCAGGTGCGTCCGGCTCGAGAGGGAATGTCATGAACGACGTTGCTCCGTAGTCAATCAGCCTGCCGGGCTCGCCGTCGCGCGCAGCGCGTCGGCCGTCCGGCTCCAGTCGCGCCAGCCGATGACGGCCAGCGCGATGAACAGCGCATAGAGTCCGGCCGTCAGATACAGTGCCTTGAACACGAACATCCCGACGTACACGACGTTCACGACGATCCACAGCCCCCACGACGCGATGTAGCGCCGCGCGGTCCAGTATTGCGCGACGAGGCTGAACGCGGTCAGCGACGCATCGACGAACGGCAGCGCAGCATCGGTCCAGCGCGCCATCATCCCGCCGAGCAGTGCGCTGCCGACGACCGCCGCGATCAGGTCGGGCAGCATCTGCCGCGGCCGCACGCCGGTGACGGGCGCCACGTCGCCTTGCGCCGCGCCACCGCTCGCCTCGAGCGTGCGCTGCGCGATCCAGCGGCGCCAGCCGTACACCTGCAACACCGCGAACGCGCCCTGCAGCAGCATGTCGGAATACAGCTTCGCGTCGAAGAAGATCCAGCCGTACAGCGCGACCGACGCGAGCCCGACCGGCCAGCACAGCATGCGCCGCTTCGCGGTCAGCCAGATCGCGAGCGCGCTGACGATCACGCCGGCGATTTCGAGGGGGGACATTGTCGGTACGCTCCTGGTTGGCTGCCGGGGCCGCGCGTCACGCGGCCGGATCCGGACGATCAGAAATCATAGGTCAACGACACGCGCGCGGTGCGCGGCGCGCCCGGGAACAGGTACGCGTCGCCCTGCTGCTCGCCCGCGTCGCGCCAGTAGAACGTGTTGAACAGGTTGTCCACCGAGACGCGCAGCACCGTGCGATGGCCGCCGATCTTCGTCGTATAGCGCGCGCCGAGATTGAACACGAACCACGACGGCACGCGCGCGGTGCCCTCTTCGTTCGCGTTGCGGCCCGCGCTGTACTCGACGCCGCCGAGCATGTTCAGGCCCGCGACGCCCGGCACCGCGTAATCCGCATACAGCGACGCGCGCAGCGCCGGCACGTTGATGATCTGGTGCCCTTCGTACGCCGGCGAACCCGAATCGTACGCGCGCGCGCGAATCGCCGCGACGCTGGCCGTCAGTCCGAGCCGCTCGGTCACGCGTCCGGCCGCGCCAAGCTCGATCCCCTGGTGGCGCTGCGTGCCGCGTTGCACGAACGTGTAGCGCGTGCCGGACGCATCGGGGTCGGCGAACTGGAACGGCTTGCTGATCGAGAACACGGCGGCCGTCAGGCTCAGCCGGTCGAGCCAGTCGTATTTCGCGCCGAGTTCGACCTGGTGCGACTCGACCGGCGGCAGGAACGCATACGCGTTGGTCGCGCGCACCGGCGCCTGGTCGCCGAGCGACAGCGCCTTGCTGTACGACGCGTATAGCGACAGCACGCTCACCGGCTTGTAGACGAGCGCGACCTGCGGCAGGAACACCGAGCGGTCGGTGTGGGTCGCGTCGCCGTCGAGGCTGTCCCAGCTGCGCTGGCGCAGCAGCACTTCCTTGCCGCCCGCGAGCACCTGCCAGTGTTCGCCGATGCTGATGCGGTCGAGCCCGAACACGCCGTACTGCCACGAATCGAGCTGCGGATACGACGGCCCGGCCGTGTTCGGCGACGGCGCGAACGCGACGTCGGGCCCGTAGATGTTCTCGCTGCCGACGTAGTCGTACACGGCGTTCGCCATGTGCACGACGCGGCGCTGCACGCTCACGCCGAGCGTCAGCTCGTGACGCAGCCGGCCCGTCGCGAACTTGCCCGTCGTCACGGCGCGCAGGTCGTCGTTGCGGCGGTATTCGCCCGGGCTGCGGAAGTCGTACACGTCGTAGTCGCCGTTCGCGCCGAAGAAGAACGGCGACGTCGTGCCGGCCGCACAGCTTGGGGCATACGAGCAACCGTACGCGAACGCGCTGTTGTCGTCGATCATCGTGCGGCTGCGGCCCGCGGCGACGTAGGCCTTCCAGTCGTCGTTGAACTGATAGTCGAAGCGCGCGTTCAGGTTCAGCGCGTCGGTCGTCACCGGCTTCGCCCACGGCTGCGTGCCGAGCGCCTTCGACGTCGTCTTCACGGACGGCACGACCGTGCCGCCGAGCAACTGGTAGCCGGGCGCGGAACGCTGGATCCACTGCTGGAATTCGGCGTTGAGCTGCAGGCTCGCGCGCGGGCTGATGTCCCAGTCGGCGGCGATCGAGCCGAACGTGCGTCGTCCGTTCGTGCCGTCGATAGTCGAGTGCATGTTCTCCTTCGCGGCATTGATCCGGAAGCCGAACTGATGGTCGGGGCCGAAGCGGCGGCCGAGATCGACGGCCGCCGACGTCGAGCCGCGGCTGTCGACGCCGGCCGTCACGCTCGCGACGTTCGCCGAGCGCTTCGTCACGAAGTTGATCACGCCGCCCGGCGCGACCACGCCGCTGTCGATGCCCGCCAGCCCCTTCAGGATCTCGACGCGCTCCTTGTTCTCGAGCGGCACGTTCTGCTCGCCGGACACTGTGAGCCCGTCGATCCGGATCGCGCTCGCGAGATCGACCGGGAAGCCGCGGATCGCGAAGCCTTCGTAGTAGCCGACCGGCGCGTAGTCGTTCACGACCGATGCGTCGTTGCGCACCACGTCGCTCAGGCGCTTCGCCTGCTGGTCGTCGATCTGCGCGCGCGTGACGACGTTGACGGACGCCGGCGTGTCGCGCAGCGGCGCGTCGTCGAGCCCGGCGACCGACGCTTCGCGCGCACGAAACGTGTTCTCACGCGCGCCGGTGACCGTGATCGTCGGCAGCGCCGTGCTGCCCGGCGCATCGGCGTCCGAACCAGCCGGCGCGTCGCCCTGTGCCGCAGCAGCCTGCGCCGCGAACAGCGTGATGCCGAGACCGACGCCAAGCCCGACCTTCGCGCGCCGCCGCCGTGCGGGCGACGCTGTTGTTCTATTTACCGTCATTGTTCTGGATGGAAAACTCGCCACTCGACCCTGTCGAAACACGCAACACGCAACACGAAACACGTTATGCAGCTGCGAAGCGCGCCCTCGCGCATGATCCCGCGCCGGCCCCGGCGCGCCTCCGGGCACGTACGTCGACACGACATTCACCGGACGAATCGGACGATCCGGCCGCATGCGTGCCGAACGATCGGAAAAGCGCAGGATGGGACAGCGGATGCCGGTGACGCGCCGGACGCCCACGCGGCCGCCGATCCGTGGATCGGGTACGTGTCGGGCGGCCGGCTGGCTCGCGCGGCTTGTCATGCGGGGGACGCTTCGAACGCCGCGGGGTGGGCGCCGGGCGTTTGCGTGCGCCGTGGGTCGGAACGGCGGCATGCCCGTCGCGCGCGACATCGCGGCGTGGCGCGCATTTTACCCCGGGCGGGGCTGAAGGCCGGGAATCGGATAGAACCGCGGAGGATGGAGAAGACAACCGAACACGCACTGCACCCGTCACGCGATGCAAAGCGAAACGCGAGCGACGACGCGCTCGCGCAACAGTGATGACTCAGAACCCCTGCATCGTCACCGTCGGATCGACGACCAGATGGACGACGCCGTAGATCACCGCGCCGACCAGCACCGCGAGCACGATCGCGACGAACGGCAGCAGCGTGAAGTTGACGTTCGCGAGATCGGACGCGTGCGCCTTGCTGTTGCGTACGCCGAAGAAACTCCACAGAACGAGGCGGATCATGCTGAACAGTTTCATGAGGGTGCTCCTTTTCTCTATCGGTTGACGCTATCGTCGATCCGACAGGCATCCGAAAAAAGAAGCAGTTGCATGCGCTTTTTGCGCAGCACGCGTCGTGCGACCGCGTGTCGCACGGTTGTCCCGCGCGACGCCGCACGTGCGTCAGCGGTCGAGCACGAGCGGCTCCACGTCCCCTTCGGCAGGCCGTGCGACGCACAGCAGCGCGCAGCCGGGTTCGACCGCCGCATCGGGCGGCTGCACGTAATCGACCACACCGGACAGCACGCGCGTCGCGCACGTGCCGCACGACCCCGACCGGCATTCGGACGGCACAGCCACGCCCACGCCTTCGGCAAATTCGAGCAGCGTGCCGTCGGCGGGCGTCCACGCGGCGTCGCGCGCCGAGCGGTGGAACACGACGGGCACGCTCGCCACTGCCGGCAGCGCTGCCGTTGCCGTGCGGGCCACGCTGCGGACGACACTCGACGGCCCGAACGCCTCGAAGCGGATCCGCTCGTCCGGCACGTTCAGCGCACGCAAGCCGTCGTACAGATCGCGCATGAACGCGGACGGCCCGCACAGGTAGAAGTCGTAGTCGTCGAACGGCAGGAGGCGCTTCAGTTGCGCAAGATCGACGCGCCCCGGTTGCGCCGTGCCGTCGCGCCGCGGCTGGCTGTCGAACCAGTGCAGCGACACGCGAGTGTCGGCGTTCGCGATGCGGGTCAGTTCCGTCGCGAACGGCCGGTCGGCCGTCTCGCGTGCGCCGTGCACGAACACGATGCGGCGCGACGGCGTGTCGTCGGCCAGTGCGCGACGCAGCATCGCGATCATCGGCGTGATGCCGATACCGGCCGATACCAGCACGGCCGGACGCGGGCTCGCGACGTCGAATGTGAAGCGGCCGCGCGGCATCTGCGCATCGAGCGTCATCCCGGCACGCGCGTGGTCGTGCAGCCAGGCCGACACGCGTCCTTCGCGCTTCACGGTAATGCGGTAATGCGACGCACCGGGCGCATCGGACAGCGTGTAGCTGCGGATCGCCGGTGCGGCGCTGTCCGGCAGCGCGACGCTCAAGGTCAGATGCTGACCGGCTTCGTAGGCCGGCAACGCGCTGCCGTCCGCCGGTTCGAAATGAAACGAACGGATCGCGCGCGCTTCGTCGACGATCTTCGCGATGCGCAGCGGGCGCCAGTTGGAAGGCGATGTGGATATGACTGCCGATGCCGATGATGAAACCGATGCCGCCGCCCCTCCCGCGTTCGCCGCTCCCTTCCCCGCAAACTGCGGCGCCCGCTCGACCGCCGACCACCGGAACGGCAGCACACCCCGCGTGCGCCGCACTTCGCGCACATGAAACCGCACGACCCGCTGCGCGCCATCGAACGACGCGACAAGCGGCCCGTCCCACACGATCTCCGCCCGCGCGGCGACATACAGCAGGTCGCCGCTGTCGAAATCGACGAACAGCAGTCCCGCGCGCGGATCGTGCTGCAGGTTGCCGAGCGTATTGAAGAAGCGGTTGCCGCTGAAATCCGGCGTCGTCAGCGTGTGCGCGTCGTCGACGCGCACGAAGCCCGGCAGGCCGCCGCGATGCGACACGTCCGCGCCGCGCGCGGCGCCCGCACCGGCCGACGTGTTCGCGCTCGCGACGAAGAACGTGTCGGCCTGCGCGAGCAGCGCGCGGTCGGCGTCGGTCAATCGATCCGACACGTCGGACGCAACGACTTCCGCGGACGTCCCGCGTTCACGCGACACGAACGTCGGCGTGCGCCCCTGGATGTACTTCGCGCAGTTGCCGAAGCTCTGCTCGACCGCGATCGTCAGCGCGCCGCCGTCGACCGCGCGCACGACACCGTTCACGCGATTGCGGCGGCGCGTGTCGAACTCGATCCCGAGCCCGCCGAGCGGCACGCCCGGCTGCCACGCGCCGGCCAGCGGATCGCCGGGCAGCGCGTCGCCGTCGATGCGCAACGTGCGTGCATCCGGCGTCGTCACGAAGCCCGGCCGCCCGACCCGCAGCGTCGCCCACGGCTGGCCGCCCGCATCGACGCCGCCGAGCACGAAGAACGGCAACTGCGCGAAAAACGTCCGGTGCTGGTCCGGCATGAAGCGCCGGATCCCGCGCCGGCCGGCCGCGCCCGCGGCCTCCGTCACGCCCGCGCGCTGCTGCACGGCGAGTTCGCCCGCATGAAACGGCGCAGCGTCGAGCTCCCAACCCGGTACGGCGGCGGTCGGCGCGTTCATCACGTTCTCCCGCTTCAGGCGGCGAGAAGGCCGGCACGAGTCGACGGCATGCCGACGAAGCCCGGCAGCGCCTCGACGCGCGCGAGCCATGCACGCACGTGCGGATACGGGTCGAGCGACACGCCGCCTTCCGGCGCGTGCGCGATGTACGTGTACGCGGCGATGTCGGCGATCGTCGGCTGCGCGCCCGCGGCGAACGGCTTGCCGGCGAGTTCGCCGTCGATCACGGCGAGCACCTTCGCGGCCGTGCGCTTGGCCGCGTCGTGATCGAGCGGCGCGCTGAACACGGTGACGAGCCGCGCGGCGGCCGGCCCCGACGCGATCGGCCCGGCTGCGTACGACAGCCAGCGCTGCACGGTTGCCGCGCCGGCTGCGTCGTCGGGCAGCCAGTGCGCGTCGCCGTAGCGCTTCGCGAGATAGACGAGGATCGCGTTCGAATCGGCCAGCACGGTGCCGTCGTCGTCGATCACCGGCACCTGGCCGAGCGGATTGAGCGCGAGGAACGCGGGTGCGCGCTGCGCGCCGGCCGCGAGGTCGACGTCGACGGTCTCGAACGGCAGCCCGAGCAGCGACAGGAACAGCCGGACGCGATGCGCGTGCCCCGATAGCGGGAACGAGTAGACACGCACCGGACGGGCGGGCTTGCTGGCGGCGGACATGGGGAGGCTCCTGGATCTCGCGCCGCCGGGAATCGGCGACGAACAGCCCCCAGCGTAGCGCTCGCCGGCCGCATCCAGAAGGCGGATAATCGCGGAAACATTATCCGCTTTCATAGGACAATCGACGATGGCCGACCTGCGCGACGTGAACCTGAACCGGCTGGCGATCTTCGTCGCGGTGGTCGATGCCGGCTCGCTGACGGCCGCGGCCGAGCGGCTCGGCCTCGCAAAGACGGTCGTCAGCACCCACATGCAGCGCCTCGAATCCGAGGTCGGCGCGAACCTGCTGGTGCGCACCACGCGGCGGCTGAGCGTGACCGAGGCGGGCCGCACGTTCTACGACGCGTGCCGCGACATCGTCCGGGCGACCGAAACGGCACTCGACGCGGTGTCGTCCGACACGGGGCCGCTGCGGGGCACGCTGCGGGTAAGCGTGCCGATCGACTATGGTTCGCTGGTCGTCGCGCCGGCCATTGTCGCGCTGCGCGACGTGCATCCCGGTCTCGACGTCGAACTGATCGCGAACGACCGCGTCGTCGATCTGGTCGCGGACAACCTCGACGTCGCGATCCGCATCGGCCGCCTCGCGGATTCGAACTATCGCGCGGTGCAGCTCGGCGAATACGAGAAATGGCTGGTCGCGAGCCCTGCGTTCGTCGCGCGGCACGGCCTGCCGCGCGATCCCGACGCGCTCGCCGCGCTGCCGTTCGTGATGCTGTCGACGCTGCCGCGCCCGCATACGCTCGAGCTCGATCACGCGCGCGGCGGCCAGGCGTCCGTGCGCTGCGTCGCGCCGGTCGTGTCGAACACCGCGACGGCCTGCCGCGCGATCGCGCTCGCGGGCGGCGGTTTCGGGCTCCTGACGGATTTTTCGATTGCGGAGGACATCGCGGCCGGACGGCTCGTGCGGCTGCTGCCCGCGTGGCGCTCGGCGCGGGCCGGGATTCACGCGGTGTATCCGTCGACGCGGCTGCCGTCGCCGAAGGTGCGCGCGTTCATCGACGCGATGAAGGCGAGGATCGGGGAAACGGCGCGCGCGGCACCGGCGAGGACGACGCGGCCGAAGCGCTCGACACGGTGAAGCGTCGTCGGTCAACGATGCTCCGCGGCCGGCGCGCGATCTGCTCGGTCACGACCGGCGCGCCGGCGGCCACGTTCGGCCCGGGCGGATGCGGCGGCGACAGCGGCCTGCTGCTATGGCCGATTCATTACTCGCTGCATTACATGGGGTACGGCGTGCTGCCGCCGGTGCTCGCGCATGGCGTGCAGGACGCGCGCGGCGGCTATGCATATCAGGCCGATGCGGCACTGGCGGCTGAACTGGCCGCGCAGCGGGACACGCTCGGCCGTCGGCTCGCGAACTGGCAGACGGATACGCCGCAGCGGTTTCCCGGTTGGGACGAGTGGGACGAGCGCGGGAAGCTGAAACCGAGGGTCACCGCGTATGACCGGTTCGTGCGGGGCGGCGCGCGACTCTCTCGCGAAAAATTCCGTGACATCGCCTCGGGCTGACTTGCGCTCAGACGGGGAAGAATGCTGCGGGACTTACCTTAAATCGACGGGATAGCTCAGTAATTTGACGCACGTTTAGTTCGCGCTTCCCACTCAATACCTCTGAAACAACACCCTGACTGCCAATCTCCGGAAGGTCCGCCTGGCGAACGTCGTTCTCGAGCATCAAGTATTTAAGCACGTCCACCGCAGATGCCTCCGGCAGACTGTGATGCGCGTCGTCATATTCGCTGATGAATTCCCCGAGCGTATCCGCAAGCGAAGCAAGCTTGTGGTGTTCGTCAGCCGCTCCGGCATCGAGCAGTGCGTTAAGTGCGCGCACCGCAAAGTCGTAATCTCGATCGGAGGTGATCGGATGAAGTGGCACCTTGAGCGAAATAGCTTCGAAGTGCCGTGCCAACTCGTCAATGTCGTTCCGTGAAAAAGTCAGGGCTTCCATTTGTTGTACTCCTTGTGCGTCATGACTTCCCGCACATATAGCTTCTGCGTGTTGAAATGAATGGCGGCAATCAGCCTGTACTTGTTTCCGCCAATGTCGAACACGTAAAAGCTCCCAACCTTGTCCGTTGCATTAAAGGCTTTCTTAACGTCGGCAAAGTTCGTGAAAAAGCTACCCTCGATCGTCCTGCGCCACATCTGTAGCGGAACAGATGCATCCGCATGAATTGCGGCAAAGTCGACCAAAGCCTTGTTTGAGATTACTCGCATCAAACGACATTATCTCAGACTGAGATTGCCAACAAGGGCTGTTACAAAATGACCTACCCGCCCGCTTCCCGCAACGTCCCCAGCAGCACCTTCCTGCAACTCGCGACCATCTGCGCCTCCGGATCGCGATACCCGGTGAGCAGCCACGCCGCGCCGACGTTCGTCATCGCGCCGACGAGCGCGAGCCCGACCAGCCGCTGCTCGGTGCGCTCCGCGGGCGTCACGGCCTCGCGCGCCGCGCCGATCGCCATGATCAGCTTGCCGAAGTCGATCAGCATCCGCTGGTACGTCATGTCGGTATCCGCGCTCACGCCCATCACCTCGAGCAGCAGCACGCGCGCCGCGCACGGGTCGCGCAGGAAGTCGAAGAACGCGGCGAGCCCCGCGTCGACGCGCTCGCGCAGATCGCCGCCGCGCCCGGCCACCGCGCGCGCGACCGCGTCGTGCAATTGCTGCGCGTGATGCAGGTAGGTGCAGCGCAGCAGATCCTCGGTGCTGTCGAACGCCGCGTAGAAATAGCGGTCGTTGAGTTTCGCTTCCTGGCAGATCGACCGCACGGTCGCCTTGCGGAAGCCGACCGTGCCGAACACGCGCGTCGCCGCGCGGATCAACGCGTCGCGCCGCTCCGCCGCCCGCACCTCAGGCGCGACGCCGCCGTACGCCCGACCCCGTTTTTCCGTTTCGAGTGCTTTCTCCATTTCGCTATTTGACATCATGACACCCGAAAACTAAAGTGGTGACAAACAACACCACAATAGGCGCGCCGCCGACACAGCGCAAGCGGAACGGGAGGAACGACGATGAAGGGGTTTTCCGGCAAGGTCGCCGCGATCACGGGCGCCGGTTCGGGCATGGGCCGCAGCCTCGCGGTCGAGCTCGCGCGGCGCGGCTGCGAGCTCGCGCTCGCCGACGTCAACGATGTCGGGCTGGCCGCCACCGCGGCCGCGTGCACGAAGCACGGCGTGCGCACGAGCATGCGCCGGCTCGATGTGGCCGACCGCGACGCGGTGTTCGCATGGGCCGATTTCGTGCGCGCCGAACACGGCAAGGTCAACCTGATCTTCAACAACGCGGGCGTGTCGCTGGCCGCGAGCGCCGAGACCGCACGCCTCGCCGATCTCGAATGGATCGTCGGCATCAACTTCTGGGGCGTCGTGCACGGCACGCAAGCGTTCCTGCCGCATCTGCGCGCGTCCGGCGACGGGCACGTGATCAACACGTCGAGCCTGTTCGGCCTCATCGCGATGCCGACGCAGAGCGCGTACAACGCGACCAAGTTCGCGGTGCGCGGCTTCACCGAAGCGCTGCGCATGGAGCTCGAGCTCGACGGCGCGCCGGTCAGCGCGACCTGCGTGCATCCGGGCGGCGTCGCGACCGGCATCGTCAATGCGAGCCGCGTCGACACCAGCATTCACGCGCTCACGGGCCAGAACGAAGCCACTCACCGCCGCCAGGCGAACCGCCTGATCAACGCAACGACGGCCGACGAGGCCGCGCGGCAGATCCTCGCCGGCGTCGAGCGCAACGCGCGCCGCGTGCTGGTCGGCGCCGATGCGCGCCGCCTCGACAAGATCGCGCGCCTGCTCGGCGCCGGCTACCAGCGGCTGGTGCTGCGCCACGTGCGCCGTGCCCGCGCCCGCAATCTCGACCGCACGGATGCACCGTCCGCACGCCCGACCACGCCAACCCAGGATGCCGCATGAACTCGACGACGACCGACCGGCGCGACGCGCCGCCCGCCTCCGGCGACAGCCGCGACCTCGACGTGCTGATCGTCGGCGCCGGCCTGTCCGGCATCGGCGCCGCCTATCACCTGAAACAGCGCTGCCCGTACGCGAGCGTCGCGATCGTCGAGGCCCGCGACGCGATCGGCGGCACCTGGGACCTGTTCCGTTATCCGGGCGTTCGTTCGGATTCCGACATGTTCACGCTCGGCTACAGCTTCCGCCCGTGGCACAGCGACAACGCGATCTCGGACGGCCAGACGATCCTCGACTACATCCGCGACACCGCACGCGCATACGATATCGACCGGATGATCCGCTACGGCCAGAAGGTGGTCGCGGCCGACTGGGATTCGAACCGCGCACGCTGGACGGTGCGCATCGAGCGCACGCGCGACGGCGCGGTGGACACGCTCGTCCGCACGTGCCGCTTCCTCTACATGTGCAGCGGCTATTACGACTACGACGGCGGCTACCTGCCCGACTGGGCCGGCATGGAATCGTTCGAAGGCCGGATCGTGCACCCGCAGCAATGGCCGAAGGACCTGTCGTACGCGAACCGGCGCGTGGTCGTGATCGGCAGCGGCGCGACGGCCGTCACGCTGGTGCCGTCGATGGCGAGCGACGCGAAACACGTGACGATGCTGCAGCGCTCGCCGACCTACATCGTGTCGCTGCCCGCGCGCGACAAGATCGCGAACGCGCTGCGCCGCGTGCTGCCGTCGCGGCTCGCGCACCGGCTCGTGCGCGTGAAGAACGTGCTGCTGACGATGTACCTGTACAACGTATCGCGCCGCAAGCCCGAGCGCACGAAGCGGTTCATCATCCGCGCGGCCGGCAAGCAGCTCGGCCCCGATTTCGACGTCGCGAAGCATCTGACGCCGCGCTACATGCCGTGGGACCAGCGTGTGTGCCTCGTGCCGAATGGCGACCTGTTCAAGTCGATCCGCGCGGGCCGTGCGTCGATCGTCACCGACGAGATCGAGCGCTTCACGCCCACCGGCCTGAAGCTGAAGAGCGGCCAGCAGCTCGACGCGGACGTGATCGTCACCGCGACCGGGCTGAAGGTGAAGATGCTCGGCGGCGCGCGCGTCACGGTCGACGGCCGCGCGGTCGATTTGCCGCAGACGGTGTCCTATAAAGGAATGATGTACAGCGACGTGCCGAACCTCGCGTCGTCGTTCGGCTACACGAACGCGTCGTGGACGCTGAAGGCCGAGCTGATCGCACGCTATGTGTGCCGGCTGCTGAACCACATGCGCGCGAACGGCTACGACACCTGCGTGCCGCGGCTCGGCGCCGGCGATCTCGGCGACGTGCCGGCCGTGAACCTGAGTTCCGGCTACATCCAGCGCGCGGCCGGCATCCTGCCGAAGCAGGGGCACCGCAAGCCGTGGAAATTCCACCAGAACTACGTGCTCGATCTCGCGTCGCTGAAGTTCAGCGGGCTCGCCGATTCCGCGATGCAGTTCGAACGCCGCGCGCAAGCCGGCCCGGCCGCCGCGCCGGTTGCCGAACCCGTACTCGAAACCCGTTGAGGCCGACATGAGCCATACGCTCCATCTGATCCAGAACATCCTGCTCGGCGTCGTCGTGGTGCTCGCCGCGCTCGCGCTGTTTTCCGCGTACGTCGCGCGCCGCGTCACGCGCGCGTTTCCGCCCGAAGGCCGCTTCGTCGACATCGGCGGCGACCGCATCCACTACGTCGAGTATGGCAGCGGGCCGCCGATCGTGTTCGTGCACGGGCTCGCCGGGCAATGGCGCAACTTCGCGTACCTGCCGCTCACGCGGCTCGCGCAGCACCATCGCGTGATCCTCATCGACCGGCCCGGCGCCGGCCGTTCGCTGCGCGGCGCCCGCTCGCAGGCCAACGTGTTCGCGCAAGCCCGCACGATCGCCGCATTCATCGACGCGCTGAAGCTCGACCGGCCCGTGCTCGTCGGTCACTCGCTCGGCGGCGCGATCGCGCTCGCGGTCGGCCTCAACCATCCGGAGAGCGTGAGCCGGCTCGCGCTGATCGCGCCGCTGTCGCACGAACAGACCGAGCCGCCCGCGCCGTTCAAGCCGCTGATGCTGCCGTCGCCGCTGGTGCGCCGCTTCGTGTCGTGGACCTTCGCGATCCCGCTGACGATCCTGACCGGCCGCAAGGCCGTGAGCCAGGTGTTCGCGCCGGAAGCCGTGCCGCGCGACTTCCCGGTGAAGGGCGGCGGACTGCTCGGCCTGCGCCCGCACGTGTTCTATGCGACGGCGACGGACCTGCTGTCGGCACCCGTCGACCTGCCCGCGATGGAGCGCCGCTACGCGGAGCTCGCGCTGCCCGTCGACGTGCTGTACGGCCGCGCCGATCCGATCCTGAACTGGCGCACGCACGGCGACGCGCTCGCGACGAAGTCGGCGCGCGTGCGGCTGACGGTCGTCGAAGGCGGGCACATGCTGCCGGTCACGATTCCGGACGAAACCGCGGACTGGCTGCTCGGCGTCGCCGCCGCGGCGGAGGCTGCGCCGGCGCAGGGGGCGCACGTCGAGCATTGAGGCTTCATCCGGAGCAGACGGGGCGGCCGCGCGTGATGGCGGCGCCCCGTGGCCGCGGTGCGGCCACCCGTCACGGCGCGCCGGTCAAAGATGCGGTGCCCGGTTCGCGGCCGGCCGCGTCAGCCGTTGAACGCTACGTAACATCCGGCCGCGCGTTACGGCGTCTTACGGGAACACTCCGGCAACCGCCTCCGGCCCATCTGTTTCACCCATCACACGAAATCGCCATTCCTCCGTTTAAATCGCGCCGATCTTCCCGATTACCGCAACAAAGCGCCCGCGTATCGCGCGAAAGATTTCATGGCGCGGAAATTGCAGTAATGCCCCAGACACAACTTCCAATGTCGAGGGCACCATGCATCATTACTTAAAGAAAACGACGGTATCGCTTGCCGTCTTGTCGCTCGTCACACTGTACGGTTGCGGCTCGGTCGACGGGCCGGTCACGCCGACGGTCAAGCCGGGGACGTCGGGGACGTCCGGGGCGTCCGGCAATACCTCGACCGGTACGTCCGGCGGTGGTAGCTCAGGGACCTCCGGTGGCGGTTCGTCGGGCACGTCGGGAGGCGGTAGTTCGGGGACTTCCGGCACTTCGGGCACTTCGGGCACTTCGGGCACTTCGGGCACTTCGGGCACTTCGGGTACTTCGGGCACTTCGGGCACTTCGGGCACTTCGGGTACTTCCGGTACTTCGGGCACTTCCGGTACTTCAGGCACTTCCGGTACGTCGGGTACTTCCGGTACCTCGGGCACTTCCGGTACTTCGGGCACTTCCGGTACTTCCGGTACTTCCGGTACTTCCGGTACTTCCGGTACTTCCGGTACTTCCGGTACTTCGGGTACTTCGGGTACTTCGGGCACTTCGGGCACTTCGGGCACCTCGGGCACCTCGGGCACCTCGGGCACCTCGGGCACCTCAGGCACCTCCGGCACTTCCGGCACCTCGGGTACTTCCGGCACCTCGGGTACTTCCGGCACCTCGGGTACTTCCGGCACCTCGGGCACTTCCGGCACCTCGGGTACTTCCGGTACTTCGGGCACCTCCGGTACGTCGGGTACTTCCGGCACCTCGGGCACCTCCGGTACGTCGGGTACGTCGGGTACGTCGGGTACGTCGGGTACGTCGGGTACGTCGGGTACGTCGGGCACCAGCGTCACCCCGCTCGGCAACGTCCTTCAGCAAACCGGCACGCTCGTTGCGGGTCTCGGCACGACCGTCGCGAACGGCGGCGCCCAGGCTGGCGGCGTGCAGATCCCCGGCACGAACCCGACGACGGCCACCAGCATCGGCAACGCGGTCACGAGCCTCGGCAACGGCGTGCAATCGCTCGGCAACGGCGTCGCGGCCGGCCTCGGCTCGATCGGCGTGTCGCCGAACCCGCTCGGCCCGACGCTCACGTCGACCACCGGCTTGCTGAGCGGCGCCGGCGGCGCGGTCAACAACCTCGGCAACGCCGTGACGAGCCTCGGCACCGGCCCGCTGTCGCCGCTCGCGCCGGCGACGACCCTGGTCGGCAGTCTCGTCAACACGGTCGGCACGGCAGTCAATTCGACCGCATCGTCGCTGAACACGGCGCTGAACAGCGCGCCGGTGCAGCAACTCGAGACGCAGCTCGGCAGCGTGATCAACCCGATCACCAACACGCTGACCGGCGGCGTCACGACGCCCGGCGCCACGCAGACGCTCGGCAACGCGACCCTGCTCGGCGCCCCGCTCAGCGGCCTGCTGAGCACGCTCGGCAGCGGCCTCGGCCTCGCCGGTTCGCAGGTCGGCGGCGCGACGGGCAACCCGGTCGGCACGAGCGCCGGCGGCAGCGTGTCCCAGCTCGGCACCACGGTCGCGTCGACCGGCGGCCTGCTGTCCAGCGGCAGCTCCAGCAGCGGCACCAACCCGCTCGCCCCGATCACGGGCGTGCTCGGTTCGCTGACGGGGGGACTCGGCGGCGGCAGCAGCTCGAGCGGCACGGGCGGAACGAGCGGCACCAGTGGTGCCGGCGGCGGCCCGCTCGCACCGATCACGGGCCTGCTCGGCACGGTGACGGGCGCGCTCGGCGGCCTCGGTTCGAGCGGGACGGGTGGCACCAGCGGTTCGGGTGTCGGCGGCCTGCTTGCGCCCGTCACCGGCCTCGTCAACGCGCTGACGCCGCTCGGCACAAGCCTCACCGGCACGGTCACGACGCCGGGCGGCAACCTGACCGGCAACCTCGGCGGCGCGCTGACGAGCGGTCCGGTCGGCACGCTGACCGGCTCGCTGACTTCGGCGGCCGGCACGCTCGGCGCAGTCGGCACAGCCAGCCCGAGCGGCGCGGCCGGCACGGTGACGACGCCGTCCGGCAGCGGCACCGTCGCGGCCGGCCTGACCGGCAATTCGAACGGCACCACCACGGCTGGCGCGACCAACCTGCTGGCGCCGGTGACGAACCTGCTCGGCGGTCTGCTCGGCGCCACCCCGAAGAAGTAACGACGTAACGCTTCACGTATCAGAACCACAGGCCAATGGCCGGGCACATACCCATTCCAAGCCCGGCCGACGGCCGGCGTCACCCGCCAAGCGGGGGCGCCGGCCCTCATCCCGACGAGGATCCGATCATGAATTCCACGCTCGACGGCATCGCCGCGGCCCAGGACCGCCCGCCCCGTTCCGCCACGCCATTTCGCGCCGGCCTGCTCGGCATCGCGGCCGGCCTGTTCGCGCTATGGATCACGCGCGACCAGCCGGGCCTCGACGCGGCCACCCGCGCGGTCATCGCGAGCCTCGCGATCATCGGCACGATCGCGCTGCACGAAATCTTCATCTCGCGCGTCTACCTGCGCCCGAGCGCGGGACTGTCGCGGCAGGCCGTGCGCCCGCTCGGGCTGGCCCGCATCGCGACGCGGCTCGGCGCGCTGACGTCGATCTACGCCGGCATCGGGATGATCTACTGGCTGCTGCCCGAATATCACGGCGCGTTCTACCTGCCGTTCTGGTCGCTGCTGCGTTCGCTCGCGCCGTACGTGATCGTCGCCGCACCGTTCTATTTCGCGTGGATGGATCGCCACCAGCGCGAAACCGACGACGCGTACCTGCTGTGGGGCCGCTTCCTGTTCCGCCGCGAGCAGCCCGCGAGCTGGCAGCCCGTGCGCGAGATGCTCGCCGGCTGGGGCGTGAAGGCGTTCTTCCTGCCGCTGATGACCGTCTACCTGTCGAAGGACGCCGATCACCTGAGCGCGTCGCTCACGCACGCCGTGAACGCGCCGATGACGATCGCGACCTTCGTGTTCCTGTACGACCTGTCGTTCACGATGGACCTGATGTTTGGCACCGTCGGCTACCTGTGCACGTTCCGCATCCTCGACAGCCACGTGCGCACCGTCGAGCCGACCACGCTCGGCTGGGTCGCCGCGCTGATGTGCTACCAGCCGTTCTGGTCGCTGATCTCGAACAACTACATCCGCTATGAAGGTTCGCTGTTCTGGGACAACTGGCTGCTGTCCGCGCCGACACTGCGGGTGATCTGGGGCGCCGTCATCATCCTGCTGCTGATGACTTACGCGCTGTCGACGATCTCGTTCGGCTTGCGGTTCTCGAACCTCACGAACCGCGGGATCATCACGTCGGGCCCGTACCGCTTCACGAAGCATCCGGCATACATCACGAAGAACCTGTCGTACTGGATGGTGTCGGTGCCGTTCGTCGAGCCGCTCGGCTGGCAGATCGGGCTGATGCACTGCGCGGGGCTCGTCGCGGTCAACCTGATCTATTACACGCGGGCGAAGACCGAGGAGCGGCATTTGATGCGGGATCCGGACTATCGCGCGTATGCGGAGTGGATCGCGCAGCATGGGTTGTTCGCGCGGATCAGGCAGGCATTCGGGGGGCGGCAGGCGGGGTGAGGCGACAAGCGCCGGGATGCGGCATCGGCCCGCCCCCTGTTGCGACCAATTGTCGCGAATCCCCCGCGATTCGCCCCCTTTCGTCGCTTTTCTCCCGCAGTCCGATTGCCCGCCCCCGGCGCGTCGCGTATGGTGCTGACCGTCCGCGTGCGCCCCGTCGCCCGGACCTCCGACCGTCGTCGCGCACGACGGCCGCGCGGGCCGTGCCCGCCATCACCGTCTCCGCGGCCCCGCCCTTCGGCGCCGCGCATTCAAGAGGAGAGAGGCGTGATCCACAAAGTCCTGATCCTGTTCGCACTCTGCATCGCGGGCCTCGCCGCGATCGCCGCCGGTTTCCAGCACATCCCCAGCTGATTCGCGGCCCCGGCTCGCGCGTCGAGCCCGGGGGCCGCTTCCATTTCCGTTTCCCGTTGCCATGACCCACTTTCTCGACGCGCCCGAGACGGGCGCCCTTTGCCATGCGTATCGACGTACAGCATTCCCAGCACGACATCGACGATGAACTCGACACGCTCTACGCACGTCTGCACCAGCCGGGCCATCGCCTGCACGGCCTGCCGGCCGTCGCGCTCGGCGGCTCGGGCCTGATCGTCCGCCACCGCGAGGCGGACGGCGAATACTTCCTTTACGTCGAGGATCCGGCGGCCCGGCAGCTCGCCGGCTACACGATCTTCAACCGCTTGCCCGAACTCCCGCGCCGCGCGGACCGCTACCTGCGCGCGCCGCACACGCGGCTGCGCGGGTCCGCGCAACGCAAGGGCCTCGCGACGACGCTGTATCGATGGGGGCTCGACGCGGGCCTGTGCCTCATCAGCGGCGCGCGCCAGTCGGTCGGCGCGGCGCAGCTGTGGACCGCGCTCGCGCACGACTACCGCCACGGCTTCGTCGACGTCGAAGGCCGTGCGCTGCGTTATCTCGGCGAAACCGTCGCGGATCACGTGCACGGCGCGCTGCACACGCGCCGGCTGTTGCTCGGCAAAGGCTGGACACTCGATGAACTGGCGCAGGCAACCGCGATGACCGACGTCGATGCCGTCAGGTGTCCAGACGTGAATGCACGGCGTAGCGAACCCGAATGGCATCCCGTGCGCGGTGTCGGCCACGCGCGTCCGGTCGCCCACGTTGCTCACCTCGCTCGCGCACCGATGCGATAATTCGCCGGATCCGCGCGCCACCGCCGCGCGAGCCACGCATCGACACATTCCGCAATGGACAACGAAACCCGCACCGATTCCGGGCGCTGCATCGATATCGTCGCGCTGTGCGGCAGCCTGCGTGCGCAGTCGTACAACGCGGCGCTGCTGGACGCGGCAGCACGCGTCGCGCCGCGCGGAATGCGCATCGCGCGTTTCGATCGCCTCGGTGAATTTCCGCTGTTCAATCCCGATGCCGAATCTCCGTCGCCGGCCGCGGTGCGCGACCTGATCGAGCGGCTGAACGCCGCCGACGGCGTGCTGATCGCGAGCCCGGAATATGCGCACGGCGTGACGGGCGTGATGAAGAATGCGCTGGACTGGGTCGTGGGATGCGAAGCGGTCGTGTACAAGCCGGTCGCGATATTGAACGCGTCGCCGCGTGCCACGCATGCGGACGCGGCGCTGCGGGAAACGCTGTCGGTCATGTCGGCGTGCCTCGTCGAGCGCGCGTCGATCACGTTGCCGATCCTCGGCTGCCAGCTCGACGCGGCGGGCATCGCCGCGCATCCGCCGTTCGCGTCGGCGCTGACCGATGCGTTGCACGCGCTGCGGGCGGCGATCGACGAACAGGCAACCGGCCGCTAGGCCGGACGCGACCGGCGCGGCCGGAACGCGCGTGTTATCGCGCCTTGGCGCGCGTGGTCTTCTTCGCCGGCTTCACCGCTTTCGCGGCCTTCGCGCGCGGCGCGTCCTTCTCGGGCTGCGCGGCGCCGCCGGCGAGATCCTCGAGCCACGCCAGCGCATCGATATACGACAGGAATTGCTGCAGGTATTCCGGCGACAGCTCGCGCATCGTCGCGAGCGAGCGATGCACGAGGCTGTTCGAATTGAGCGGCCCCGCGTTGCGCGGCACCTGGTCGAGCGACTGGCGATACTGCTGCTCGGTGCGGACCTTCGACCACATCGTGCGGAAATAGTCGATCAGTTCGGGATCGATCCCGCGCCGGTCGGCCTGCGCATCGCGCGCGAGCCGGGCGACGAGCTCGCCGAGCCCGCTGCGCACCGGCGCGGGTGCCGTGACTTGCACGATCTCGCGTGCGGCGGCCGCTGCATCGGCCCGCGCGACCCTCTCCGCAAACCCTTCCAGCAACGCGGCAAGCCGCCCGTCGAGCAACGCGCGCGCATCGCCGTCGAGCGCGGCCGCGCGCTTCTCGAGCGCGTCGAGCCGATGAAAGCGCACCGGATCGAGCCGGTCCGCGCCCTGCTCGCGCCACGCATCGAGCGTCGCGCGCACGTGCGTCGCGTCGTCCGTCACTTCGCCTTCCCTCCGCTCGATGCGGTCTTGCGCGGCACCGGCGCGATCTCCACGCGGCGGTTCTTCGCGCGGCCTTCATCGTCCGCATTCGAGCTGACCGGCTGCTCCGAGCCGAACGCCGCCGCGAACACCGACGGCGCCGGCACGCCGGCGTCGATCAGCGCACGCGTGACCGTCAGCGCGCGCTTGGCCGACAGTTCCCAGTTGTCCGCGAACTGGCGGTTGCCGGCATGCACCTGCTGGTCGTCGGCAAAGCCGCTGACCATCAGGATCTCGTCGCGCGTCTTCAGGTACGCGGCCAGCGGCCCGGCCAGCGTCTTCAACAGATCGCGGCCCGCGGGCTGAAGCTGGTCGGAGTTCAGCGCGAACAGCACGTTGCCGCTGATGCCGATGCGGCCGTTCACGAGCGTCACGCGGCCGGCCGCGAGCGGCCCGGCGAGCGCCTCCTCGAGCGACTTGCGCTGCTGTGCTTCCTGCTGGCGCGCGCGCACCGCTTCCTCGAGCTTCGACGTGAGCTGCAGCTGCATGCCGATCACGCCGACGAGGATCAGCACGAACGCGCCGAGCAGCACCGACATCAGGTCGGCAAACGCGGGCCAGACCGGCGCGGCCGGCGCGCCGTCGTCGATTTCGTCGTGCATGCGTTACGCTCCGACCGATGCGCGCCGACCGGCGATGTGCTGCAGGTCTTCGACGATCTGCTTCTGCGACATCATGCTCAGGTCGATCACCTCGCGCGCCTGCGCGACGTAGTACTCGAGCTGCTCGTCGCTGCGCGCGAGCGATTTCTCGAGCGCGGCCTCGATGCGCTGCAGGTGGTTCAGCAGCTTGTCGTTCGACTCGCCGAATACCTGCACGGCCGAACCGAACGCATCGCCGAGGCTCGCGACCTCGACCGCGCCGGCCGTGACCTGCGCGGTCACCGCATCGAGCTTGCGCGTTTCGGCATCGACGGCATCGTTGAAGCGCGCGCCGACGCGATCGAGCAGATCGGCCGACGTGCTGACGAGTGCATCGATCGCGGTGCGCTGCTCGGTCGACGCGTGGTTGACCGCGCCGAGCAGCGTCTCGAGCGTCGCGAGCAGGCGGCTGCGCTCCTCGAGCATCGCGGTGTCGCGCACCATGCTGTCGGACAGGCGCTGGCGCAGCTCGGCGACGACGTCGGCCGCGGCCTTCGGCGCTTCCGACGCGGCCTGCACGAGGCGCGCAATTTCGTTGATCGTGTCGCTTGCGTGCACCTGCGCCTGCGCGGTGATGTCGTTCGCGGTGCGGGTCAGCGTGTCGCAGATGTCCTGCTGGCGCGTCGCGGCCTGGGCGCTCGTCCGCGCCCATTCGTCGCGCAGCGCGGCGGCCATCGCGGCCAGCGAGTCGTTCCAGGCGGACAAGCGGGCTTCGTCGCGTGCAGCGAGTTGCGTCTGCAGGCCCGTATGCGAATCGCGGATCGTCGCCAGCAGGTCGGCCGAGCGTTGTTCGAACGTTGCAGCTTGAGCGGTCAGATCGCGCGTCGTTTGTGCGAGCGCGTCGCAGATTTCCTGCTGACGGCCCGCGCTGTGTACGCCCGCGCGCTGCCATTCGTCGCCGAGCTTCGTCGCCATCGCGGCAAGCGAGTCGTTCCATGCCGACAGGCGTGCTTCATCGCGTGCAGCGAGTTGGGTCTGCAGGCCCGTATGCGAATCGCGGATCGTCGCCAGCAGGTCGGCCGAGCGTTGTTCGAACGTGGACGCTTGTGCGGTCAGATCGCGCGTCGTTTGTGCGAGCGCGTCGCAGATTTCCTGCTGGCGGCCCGCGCTATGCACACCCGCGCGTTGCCATTCGTCGCCGAGCTTCGTCGCCATCGCGGCGAGCGAGTCGTTCCATGCCGACAGGCGTGCTTCATCGCGTGCGGCGAGTTGCGTCTGCAAGCCCGTATGCGAATCGCGGATCGTCGCCAGCAGATCGGCCGAGCGTTGTTCGAACGTTGCGGCTTGCGCGGTCAGATCGCGCGTCGTTTGTGCGAGCGCGTCGCAGACCTCCTGTTGGCGGCCCGCACTGTGCGCGCCCGCGCGCTGCCATTCGTCGCCGAGCTTCGTCGCCATCGCGGCAAGCAAGTCGTTCCATGCCGACAGGCGCGCTTCATCGCGCGCGGCCAGTTGCGTCTGCAGCCCCGCATGCGATTCGCGCATCGCGGCGAGCGCCGCCCCCGAATGCCGCTCGAACGTCGCGGCGGCTTCGCCCAGCGCCTGCGCATGCTGGCCGGCCAGCGCCTCGCCCACCTGCTCCTGGCGCGCGAGCGCATCGCGCCACACGTCCGACAGACGGCGCTCGGTCGATTCGAGGCGCGTCGCGACGCCTTCCAGCAGATCCGTCGAGCGCTGCGAGAAAGTGTCGGTGAACTGGCCGAGCGTCGTCTGCAACTGCTGCGCGACGGCGTCGCCCTCGCGGCGCTGCGCGTCGAGCGCGCGGTTCCACACGGCCGTCACGTTTTCGGTGGTCTTCTCGAAGCCGTCCGTCAGCCCGTCGAGCTGGCGTTGCACGGCGCCCGTCACGGTGTCGCGCAGCGCGTGCATCTCCTGCGCCAGCCCCGTCATCGTCGCGGCGACGACCGGCTGCAGCGCGGCACCGGCCACGCGCGCGCTTTCGGCGGCGCTTTCCTTCAGCGCGTCGCCGACGTTCGAGGCCAGGCCCGCATATGCCCGCTCGGTACGGTCGAAAAACGCCTGCTGGCTTTCGACCTGACGATCGTGCAGCGCGACGCTGCGCGCCTCGAGCGTCGTCATCATCGTCTGCAGCCGGTCGACCAGCGCCGGCATCACGTCGGCCTGGCGCTGCAGCAGCCGGAACGATTCGTCGCGCTGGTGCGCGGACGAATGCACGCGCAGCGTCGTCGCGATCGTCGCGTCGAGCTGCTGGCCCGCGTCGATCCGCTCGCGGCGCACGAGCGCGGACAGCAGGCCGAGCATCGCGGACGTCGCGACACCCGCGATCGACGTGCCGAACGCGAACCCGAGCCCCTTCACCGGCGCGATCAGCGACGCGCGGATCGCGTCGAGGTCGGTGGCGCTTTCGAGCGCGGCGCCGGTGCCCTTCAGCGTGACGACCATCCCGAGCAGCGTGCCGAGCATGCCGAGCAGCACCAGCAGGCCGACGAGATAGGGCGTCAGCGACGGGCCCGGCAGCGCGACGCGCGCGCCTTCGATCCGTGCGCGAACGGCGCCGCGCAAGCCCGGGTGCAGGGTATCGAGCCACGCGTCGAGCTTCGCCGGCGGTTCGGCCAGGCCGGTCACCGCGCGCGACAGCGTGGCAGTCGCCTGACGGTAGCGCAGCAGTTCCCACGCACCGGCGACGTAGCACGCGCCGATCAGCAGCGTGACGGCCGCCGCGAGCGGGTTCGACGCGGCATAGCCGACGCCGATCCAGCACACCGCGAGCAAACCGGCGACGAAAACAACGAGATCGAGACGAATTCTGGACATAGCGTATTGATTAGCAGGTACGAAGGGCCGCGAGCAGCCCGTCTACCGTTTGAAACCGGACTTCGAGTTCGGCGAGCAGGATGCTTTGCATCTCGTCGCGAAACGTGTCGAGCCACGTGCCGGGCACGATCGCCGCGGCTGGCGGTGCGTCGGCGTCGGCTGCCGCTTGCGTGTCGGCCAGCGCCTGCCGTTCCGCGTCGCGCAGCCGCTCGAAGCGCGTGCCGAGCAGCGCGGGCACGGCGGACAGCAGGCTGCGCTCGCGCGCGCCGAGCACGCGCTCCATGATCGCGTCGAGCGCCGCGAGCCGTGCCATCCCGGACGCGCGCGCGGCGAGCGCGACCCGCAGGCGGCCGCGCAACTGGCCGATCGCGGTCTCCATTTCCTGCTGCAGGGTCAGGCAGCGCTGGCGGAAATCCGCGAAGTCGGCCGTGTCGGCGGGCGGCGGCGGCAACTCGCCGGGACGCCGCCGCGTGCGCGGGCGATTGTCCGCCGTGATCGCCTGCGCGAGGTCGTGGCGCACGCGCGCGCAGTCGCGTTCGGCGTCGTAACCGCGCACGCCGGCCGCGACGCCGGGCGGGCTCGCATTCAGCGCGGACGACAGCGTGATCGCGTCGGTCCAGCCGAGCCACTGGCTCAGGCGGTCCGACAGCGCCTGCCGGGATTCCGCGACGTCGGCATCGGTCAGGCGCGCGAGCAGCCGGACGAGCGTCGGGCCGCTCAGTGCCGGGCGCGGGGGTGCTTGCACCATGCTGCAAACCGTCAAAAAGGCAGCAGTTTACACGTCGTCGGGCGGTGGACCGCCAGAATCGGGGAAGCGGCCCGGCACGGCACCCCGTGCAACCGGCTTGGACGCCCGCCGCACAAGGGCTTGCGGGCCGACGACCGCCACCGCGGACACGGCCGGCACCGCGTCGGCGGCGCGTCCGGCCGCCATCCGACGCCGCGCCGCCCCGCCCGGCGCCGGTGCGCGCGCGCCGGCCGGGTTCGACAACCTTCGATTCCGTCACGGACGTGCGGTACCATCGCGACACCCGCCGCGCGACCGCGCCCGATGCGGGCCCGCGCCGCCCGGCAACCGGCGCGCGGGCCGCTGGTCGCGTGATGGATATCCGGCCGATATCCGCGGGCCGCAGGCAGCGTCTCGGGAGACCGGCGCCGCCGCCCATGACAACGAAAGACCAATAAGAGACGGGCCCGCCCGACCGCACACGATGCTTTCCGACTTCGTCGCGCGCCTGCGCGAGCGCTTCAGCAAACCGCCGACCCGGCAGGACTTCGCCGAACGCCTGATCGCCCAGCTGCGTGCGACCGGCGACACGCGCGAGTGGCTTCACGACGACGACAAGGGCCGTCTCGTGCAGGCGGACGTCCCGTCGAACATCATCAACCTGCACAACCTGTTCCGCGACTATGCGGGCGCGACGCCCGCCGAGCGCGAAGCGACGCTCAAGCGCCAGGCGAGCGCGATGATGCAGCACGAGATCCCGTCGAACTTCGCCGAGGTCCGGACCCGGCTGCGCCCGATCATCCGCAGCGCGACCGAGCGCGGCGTGGTCGCGCTGCAGCTCGCCGGGCAGCCGGCCGCGTCGGAGGTCGCGTTCCGGCCGCTCTGCGAGAACCTGGAAGTCGGCATCGCCTACGACGGCGAGTTCAGCGTCGCGCGGCTGACGACGGCGCGGCTCGCCGAATGGGGCGTCAGCTTCGACGCCGCATGCGACATCGCGATCGACAACCTGCGCGGCGCGTCGTCCGCGCCGTGGGCCGCGCTGCGCGACGGCGTGCTCGTGTCGCAGTTCGGCGACTACTACGACGCGGCGCGGCTGCTGCTGACCGACCTGCTGCACCGCCAGCCGATCTCCGGCGCACCGGTGGTGATGGCGCCGAACCGGGCCGTGCTGCTGCTGACCGGCGACCGCAACGCGACCGGCCTCGCGATGATGGTCGAACTCGCCGAGCAGGCCCGCGCGCAGCCGCGCCCGCTGCCGCCGCTGATGCTGCGCTGGGACGGCGCCGCGTGGCGGAACTTCATTCCGGAAGGGCTGGCAGCGAAGCTGCATGCGCTGCGCGTGGACGAGCTCGCCGGCGACTACCAGGATCAGCGGGCGCTGCTCGACGATCTGCACAAGCGGGACGGCACCGACATCTTCGTTGCGACCTACACCGTGTACCGGCGGCAGAACGGCGAGCTGTTCAGCGTCGGCGTGTGGAGCGACGGCGTGCCGACGCTGCTGCCCGAGACGGACATCGTCGTGCTGTACCGGGAAGCGACGCGGCAGTCGGCCCACGTGCCGATGGCCGCGCTGCGGGACGCCTGCGGCGACCTGATGACGGCCACCGCGCACCGGCCCGTGCGATATGAAGTGACGGCGTTTCCGGACGACATGCGGTTCGCGGCGCTGCTCGAGCGGTTTCCGGCGAGCGGAGGGGGCTGAGGGGCTGTGGTCGGCGGCTCGGGCGGATCGGATGGATCCGGCTGAACCGGCCACCATTACGTGGAATGGCCAGCCGTGGCGGCATGCCAGTCAGGCATGAAACGGTGCCGCTTTCGGGCGGCACCGCTTCGCTTCAGATCCCCGCTTTCGGCGCGTTCAGGATCAGCCGCAACCCGAGCAGCGTGATCGCGCCGGCCGCGACGCGGTCGACCCACTTCTTCGCGCGCAGGTAGAGTTCGCGCGGCCGGCGGCTCGAGAAGCACAGCGCGACGATCGTGTACCAGCCGAATTCGACGCCGAACACCAGCGGCGGCAGCGCGAGGTAGCACCACAGCGGCGGATGCTGCGGCAACAGCGCCGCGAAGATGCTGCCGTACCAGATCGCCGTCTTCGGGTTGCTCAGCTGGGTCGTGAGGCCGGTCCAGAACGACTTGCGCGCGCTGCCCGCGCCGCCGCCCTGCGGGTCGTCCATCGCGATCGGCCGGTCGGCGCCGCGCCAGATCTTCGACGCCATGTAGATCAGGTACGCGCCGCCCGCGAGCTTGAGCCCCACATACAGCCATTCGACCGCCTGCAGCAGCGTATACAGCCCGGCCAGCGCGACGCCGCCGAACGCGATCCCGCCGATGCCCATGCCAAGCGCGGTGGCCAGCCCGTCGCGGCGCGACAGCCCGATCGAGTTGCGGGCGACCAGCACGAAACTCGGGCCCGGAATCATCGCGCCAAGCCACAGCGCGGCCAGAATGGCGAGTACGGCAGCCGATGCAGTCATCGAAGTCTCCTGGGTCAGCGACGCCGAAGCGCCGGCGCCTGCGTGTCGCGTCGCGCCGTGACGGAATCGTGTCGACGCCCGACGGTGAAGTCGATGATTCTGGCACGCTTCGCCGCCCGCCGAAAGCGCCCGCGCGCTGCTATGCTGGCTGCCGTTCCCGCCCTCCCGCGCCGCCCGCCATGATCGAGATCCGCGCCGCCCGCTATCCCGACGATGCCGCCGCGATCGCCTCGATCGCGGCGGTTCGTCGAGCCCTCGCGCCGCTGTGCGCCGCGTGGTGCTGCCACGCGCAGGCCGCCGCGCCGCTGCCGCCGTCGGTCGCCGCGCAACTGCCGGCCGGCTACCGGCCGTTCGTCGCGCAGCCGGGGCCGGCGCTCGCCGACGGGCGGCACAGCCTGCTCGTCGTCGTGCATCGCGCGACCGATACGCGCGAGCAACCGTCGCCGCGCCCGCTCCTCATCTACGAGGAACAGGCCGACCATACCTACCGGCTCGCCGCGCGCAACGACAGCGTCGTGATGCGCGCGCACGACGCGCTGCAGTGCGATCCGTTCGATCCGGAATCCGCGGCCGACGGCGGGATCGCGGTGAAGGGGCACTATTTCACGGTGCAAAACGACGTCGCGTGCGGACAGCACTGGAGCGACTACGTGACGTTCCACTATGACCCGCGCACGCACCGGTGGCTGTTTTCCAGCGACATCTACACGGAATCGTTTCCGCTCGACCCCGACAAGCCCGATTTCGTCAGCGCGGTGCGTGCCGCTGCGCGCCACCCGGTGTCGTTCAGCCAGTGGGTGCGCAAGGAATAGAAACTGCGCGCCGCGCCCGGTCACGCCGGGGCCCGCGCGTTGTTGCAACCCGCTGCCCGCGACCCCGCCGTGCGGCACTCGCGAGCGCCCGCCAACGGGACTACCATAGGCGCTCGTCGCCGTTCGCGCGCGCCGGCACGGCATGCGGCTCGCGCGTGCGCCGTTCCCACGTTGAACCAGCGCAGGAGGACGTCATGACGCAACACTTCGACGCGATCGTCATCGGCACGGGCCAAGCCGGCCCGCCGCTCGCCGCGCGGCTCGCGGGCGCCGGCATGAAAGTCGCGATCGTCGAGCGCGGCCGCTTCGGCGGCACCTGCGTGAACACCGGCTGCATTCCGACCAAGACGCTGATCGCCAGCGCGTATGCCGCGCAGCTCGCCCGGCGCGCGCAGGAATACGGCGTGTCGGCGGGCCCCGTCAGCGTCGACATGAAGGCCGTGAAGGCGCGCAAGGACCAGATCTCCGGCCGCTCGAACCACGGCGTCGAGCAATGGGTGCGCGGGCTCGACAACACGACGGTATTTCAGGGTCATGCCCGCTTCGAGCAGCCCAACGCGGTGCGCGTGGGCGACGAACTGCTCGAGGCCGAACGCGTGTTCATCAACGTCGGCGGCCGCGCGCAGATTCCGCGGATGCCGGGCCTCGACTCGGTGCCGTACCTGACCAACTCGACGATGATGGACGTCGACTTCCTGCCCGCGCATCTCGTGATCGTCGGCGGCAGCTACGTCGGGCTCGAATTCGGTCAGATGTACCGCCGTTTCGGGTCGAAGGTCACGATCGTCGAGAAAGGCGCGCGCCTGATCCATCGCGAGGACGAGGACGTATCGCAGGCCGTGCGCGAGATCCTCGCGAACGAAGGCATCGACGTGCAGCTCGACGCGACCTGCCTGAACGCGCGGCGCGACGGCGACGGCGTCGTGATCGGCCTCGACTGCGCCGGCGGCGGCCGCGAGGTCGCGGGCTCGCACCTGCTGCTCGCGGTCGGCCGCGTGCCGAACACCAGCGATCTCGGCCTCGAACAGGCCGGCATCGCGACCGACGCGCACGGCTACATCACGGTCGACGACCAGTTGCGCACCAACGTGCCCGGCATCTGGGCGCTCGGCGACTGCAACGGGCGCGGCGCGTTCACGCACACCGCGTACAACGACTACGAGATCGTCGCGGCCAACCTGCTCGACGACGATCCGCGCAGGGTGACCGACCGCATCACCGCCTACGCGATGTACATCGATCCGCCGCTCGGCCGCGTCGGCATGACGCTCGCGGAAGCGAAGCAGACCGGCCGCCGGCTGCTGGTCGGCACGCGGCCGATGACGCGCGTCGGCCGCGCGGTCGAGAAAGGCGAGAGCCAGGGTTTCATGAAGGTGATCGTCGACGCGGACAGCCACGCGATTCTCGGCGCGTCGATCCTCGGCGTGACGGGCGACGAAGTCGTGCACGGGCTGCTCGACGTGATGACCGCCGGCGCGCCGTACACGACGATCAGTCGCGCGATGCACATCCACCCGACCGTGTCGGAGCTGGTGCCGACGCTGCTGCAGGATCTGCATCCGGTCGATTGAAGGACGGCGGGCACGCGCGCATCAGGTCTCGAAATACCGCGGCCGGTCGATGTCGGCCAGCAGCCCGGCCTGCGTCGGCGCCCAGTCGAGCAAGGCTCGCGTGCGTTCGCTGGTTGCAGGCGCATCCATCCCCGCGAACATCGCGAACCAGCCGAAGTGTTCGGCGGCTTGCGCGCCCGATTTCGACACGACCGGCACGTTCAGCCGGCGGCCGATCACTTCCGCGATCTCGCGCAACGGCACGCCCGTATCGTCGACCGCGTGATAGCGCGCACCGGCGGCGCCGCGCTCGACCGCGCGCCGGTACACGCGCGCCGCGTCGAGCCGGTGCACGGCCGGCCAGCGGTTGCCGCCGTCGCCGGGATACGCCGAGGCCCCCTTCTCCCGCGCGAATGCGATCAGGCGCGGCACGAAGCCGTGATCGCCGTCGCCGTGCACGGACGGCGGCAGGCGCACGACCGACGTGCACACACCGCGCGCGTCCAGGGCCGCCGCGGTCGCTTCGGACGCACGCGGATAGGCCGCCGAAACCGGCACGTGCGGATCGTCCTCCGTCGCCGCGCGCCCGGGCGCGACGAGCGCGAGGCCCGACGTGACGACCAGCGGCCGGGCCGACCCCGCCAGCACCGCACCGATCGTCTCGATCGCGCGGCGGTCGAGTTCGCAGTTTTCCGCGAAGCGCGAGAAGTCGTGATTGAATCCCGTGTGGATCACCGCATCGACGGCCTCCGCGCCGCGCGTCAGGCTGTCGAGGTCCTCCAGCGACCCGCGATGGACGTCGGCGCCCGCGGCCGCGACCGCGGCGGCAGCCGCGTCGGAACGCGCGAGGCCGAGCACCGCATGCCCGGCGGCCACGAGTTCGGCGACGACCGCGGAGCCGACGAAACCCGACGCTCCCGTAACAAAGACACGCATGTTCAACACCTCCGGATGAAATGAAGGCTTACTATCTGTCGGCCGCCGCGCGCGGTGAAGACGTGACGGTTTACCGGTAAACGAACTAACAGGCTATGGCTGACGCACCCGACAACCTGCTCGGCGCGTACCTTCGGGGCCGCCGCGAGAAACTCGATCCGGCCGCGCTCGGGCTGCCCGTCGCGCGCCGCCGCACGCCGGGCCTGCGCCGCGAGGAAGTCGCGCAGCGCGCGCACGTGAGCGCCGCGTGGTACACGTGGCTCGAACAGGGGCGCGGCGGCGCACCGTCGGCCGACGTGCTCGACCGGCTCGCCCGCGCGCTGCTGCTGAACGACGCCGAACGCGAGCACCTGTTCCTGATCGGCCTCGGCCATCCGCCCGAGGTGCGCTATCACGCGAGCAGCGACGTGACGCCGCGCCTGCAGCACGTGCTCGATTCGCTCGACGCCAGCCCCGCGATCGTGCGCACGGCGACCTGGGACGTCGTCGCCTGGAATGACGCGGCCGCCGCGACGCTGACCGACTACGCGACGCTGCCGCCGCCCGCGCGCAACATCCTGCGGCTGATCTTCGTCGACACCGGCGTACGCGACGCACAACCGAACTGGGAACGCGTCGCACGATTCGCGGTGGGCGCGTTTCGCGCCGACATCGCGCGCGGCGGCGCGACGCGCGCCGTGCAGGCATTCGTCGACGAGATGCGCGCGACGAGCGCCGAATTCGATGCGATGTGGCGCGACCACGACATTCATTCGCATGACGAAGGGACGAAGGAGATCCGTCATCCTCTGGCTGGCCGGATCGCGCTCGAATACTCGGCGTTCTCGGTGATCGGCCGCGCCGACCTGAGCCTCGTGATCTTCACGCCTGCGACGCCGGACGACCGCGCGCGCATCCGGGCGCTCGTCGGCGCGCGTGAAGCAGCCCGTGAACAGGGTCGCGAATCGCACGCGCCGGCGGCCTGACCGCGCGTCGAATCCCGCCCGCACGCGTTGCGCCGCCCGCTCCGGACGCCTCCCCGATCCGGCCCCGCCACGCGGCGCCGCGCCATCGCATTCCGCACTGATACCCAGTCGAATATTTAATTTTCACCTGGACTGGCGCGCCTTTACCCTTTCGGCATCGCATCACCGGGCCCCACCGGCCCTTCCCTGGAGCATTCCGATGACCGAACCCGGCACCGCGCAAGCCGTTCCCCGCCCGCACGCGGCTTCCGTGTCCTATGGCGCGCTCGCGCTGCTGGTGCTGGCCGGCCTCAACCTGCGTCCGTTCCTGACCGCGTTCGGCCCCGTGCTCGACCTCGTGCGGGCCGACACGGGCCTCGGCTTTCGCGCGGCCGCGCTGCTGACCACGCTGCCGTTCGTGCTGATGGGGGTCGTCGCCGGCGTCGGCGTCGGGCTCGCGCGGCGCATCGGCGAACACCGCGCGCTGACCGCCGCGCTGATGCTGATCGCCGCGGGCTGCATCGCGCGACTGTGGGCCGGCAGCGGCACCGGGCTGGTCGTCACGGCGATCGTCGCGGGCGCGGGTGTCGCGGTGGTCCAGTCGCTCGCGCCGGGCCTCGCGAAACGCTGGTTCGTGGATCGGCTGCCGCTCGCGATGGGCCTCTACTCGGCCGCGCTGGTCGGCGGTGGCGCGTTCGGCGCGGTCGCGAGCCCGTGGCTCGCCGCGCACGGCGGCTGGCATCTGTCGCTGTCGGTATGGGCCGTGCCCGCGCTCGTCACGCTCGCGCTGTGGCGCACGAAGGCGCCGCGCGAGGCAGTGCATCCCGCGGCGGCATCGGCCCCCGTCAGCGCGTTCCTGCGGATTGCGCGTGCGTGGCAGCTCGCGCTGTTCTTCGGCCTCAGCAACAGCGGCTACGCGAGCCTCGTCGCGTGGCTGCCCGCGTTCTATCGCAGCGTCGGCATGAGCCCGCAGGCGAGCGGCAACCTGCTCGCGTGGATGGCGCTGTTCCAGGCAACCGGCGCGCTCGCGATGCCGCTGCTCGCGAAACGTTCGCACGATCGCCGCCCGGTGCTGTGGCTCGCGCTCGCGTTGCAGACGGCCGGCTTCGTCGGCTTCGCGACGATGCCCGCGCTCGCGCCGTGGCTGTGGGTCGCGAGCGTCGGCTCCGGGCTCGGCGGCTTCTTCTCGTTGAGCCTGATCGTCACGCTCGACCATCTGCCCGACGCGCGGCTCGCGGGTGCGCTCGCCGCGTTCGTGCAGGGCATCGGCTTCCTGACCGTCGCGTCGAGCCCGTGGCTGATCGGCTGGCTGCGCGATGCGGGCGGCAGTTTCTCGATCGCGTGGTGGCTGCATGTCGGCGTGATCGCGTCGATGGCCGCGCTGAACGCGACGTTCGCGCCCGCCGGCTACCGCCGCAGCATGGCGCGCGTCATCGGCACCGCGCACTGACACCCCACCACCGGATTCCCTGATCCGGACGGCCGCCGGCATCTTCCGGCGCTCGTCCAGCCACCCGCGCATGGCCGGGCGCGGGCCGTCTCGCCCACCGGCCGCACGTTCGCTTCACGTCAAACAACATCAATCGGTATTGGAGACAACCATGAAAAAACGCGTCATTGCCGTCGCGCTCGCACTGACGGCCGGCGCCGCCGCCGCGAAAGACCCGGCCGTCCTGCGCCTCGGCGTCGATCCCAGCTACGCGCCGTTTGAATCGCTTGCGCCGGACGGCAAGCTCGTCGGCTTCGACATCGATCTCGGCAACGCGATCTGCGAACGCATGAAGGTGCGATGCGTGTGGGTCGAGAACGCGTTCGACGGGATGATCCCGGCGCTGAAGGCGCGCAAGTTCGATGGCGTGCTGTCGTCGATGAGCGTGACCGAGAAGCGCCTCGCGCAGATCGCGTTCACCGACAAGATCAACAACGTGCCGCCGCGCCTCGTCGCGCGGCGCGGCGCGCACCTGCAGCCGAGCGCCGAGTCGCTGGCCGGCAAGAGCGTGGGCGTCGAGCAGGGGTCGACGCAGGAGACCTATGCGCGCACCTACTGGGAACCGAAAGGCGTGATCGTGCGCACGTACCAGACGCAGGATCTCGTCTATCAGGATCTGATTTCCGGTCGCCTCGACGCGTCGCTGCAGTCGTCGGTGCAGGCCGATCTCGGCTTCCTGAAGACCGCGAAGGGCGCGAACTTCGAATTCGCGGGGCCGCCGCTGCATGATCCGAAGACGCTTGGCGTCGGCTCCGCGATCGGCGTGCGCAAGGACGACGACGCGCTGCGCATGCAGATCAACCAGGCACTCGCGAGCCTGATTCAGGACGGCACGTATCAGCGAATCGCGAAGAAGTACTTCTCGTTCGATATCTATAACTGACGGACG
Source organism: Burkholderia sp. 22313 (assembly GCF_052045245.1). Classification (NCBI taxonomy): domain Bacteria; kingdom Pseudomonadati; phylum Pseudomonadota; class Betaproteobacteria; order Burkholderiales; family Burkholderiaceae; genus Burkholderia; species Burkholderia sp. 22313. The sequence goes on along the minus strand of NZ_JBQEON010000016.1, from coordinate 92,179 downwards.
CGGGCAGTCAACGCAAAGGGGCGTCGCGCACGCATGC
>NZ_JBQEON010000016.1:0-92109 GCF_052045245.1 Burkholderia sp. 22313 | reverse complement strand
CGCGCTCAAGCGCGGCGCCACAGGGGCGCTGATTCATTCGCACCCCGGCCGAATCCACCCGCGCGCCGGCTGCCGGGCAAGCGCAGTGGCATCACCCGCGGCGCGGCCGTGCGAATCGGTCGTATCGGCGACTACGCCGCGCGCTGCAGGAAGTCCGTCGCGAACGATCTCGCATGCGCGACGGCTTCTTGCGCGTCGGGGAAAACGCCCAGCTCGTCCCAGTGCTCCTCGGCCGCGTACGTTCCTTTCACCGCGAGCGCGCGCTGCACGCGCAACTGCGCCGCATATCTGCCGTCCTCCAGTGGCCGGGCCGTCGCGACGACCTTGTGCGGTGGACCGGATCGTTCCGGCTGAACCAGCTCGACCACGCCGTCGGCCGCGCCGATATTCATCAACTCGTTCCGGGTGTTGCAGTCCGGGCAGTAGAAGCACCAGCCCGCGTTCTCCTGGCGGGACCTGACCTGCCCTCGAGCCAGCACCGCACGGCATTCAACGTTTTCGCAGATGAACGGCATGGCAGTCTCCGAAGTTGTTTGACGGAAATCCTAGCATGTCCGCCGACGGCCAACCATCGGCATCGGCAGCATCGCCGTTTCGCCCGTTCGACCGCGCCGGCCGGCGGACACGGCGCGTTGCGCCCGCCTGTCGCGGCCATTCAAATGCGCGTCGCATACAGATAAAACCCCGCCGCCGCACCCGCCGTTAACCCGTTCGCAATCCCGGCGCCCCGCATTGCAACGCGGCGCCCGTCGTCGTTCGTGCTCCGCAATCCACATCCGCCGTCGGCCGCCCGTCGGGCCGCCGGCAAGGGAACGTCATGCGAAAACTCACCATCCGCGGCGGACTCGTCGCGACCATCGCCGGCTATACGGTGCTGCTCGTGCTGGTCGTCGGCGCGTGCATTGCCGCGCTCTACGCGGGCAACGGCTCGCTCGAAGCGATGTACCGCGACGACACCGCGTCGCTGCTGCACCTGAAGACCAGCTCGGAGCGCATGCTCGTGCTGCGCGAACGCGTGAGCGACGTCGCGCAGATCATCAGCGCCGGCCAGCCCGCGAAGGCGGAAATCGCACAGCTCCACACGCTCCTCAAGCAGAGCGACGACGAACTGGACACCTACACGCGCCTGCACGCGCGCAACGCGGATGAACAAGCGTTGTTCGATACGCTGCGGCAACGCCGGCGCGCGCTGCTCGACCAGGTCTTCCTGAAGGCGATGTCGCAGCTCGACCACGACAACGCGTTCGACTTCCTCGACACGCACCGCAACGCGCCGCCGGCGCTGTTCACCGCCTACCAGGACGCGATCGACGCGCTCGAAGCGTTCCAGGTCGGCCGCCAGAAGGCACGCTACGATGCGGCCGGCGAGCGCTTCCACCGGATCGTGTGGGCCATGCTGGCCGTCGCACTGTTCGCGCTGATCGTCGGCTTCGTCGCGCAGCGCGTGCTCGCGAAGGCCATCATCGCGCCGATTCATCTCGCGGTTGCGCACTTCGACAGGATCTCGAAAGGCGACCTGACCGGCACGGTCGTGATCCCCGGTGAAAACGAAATGGCGTATCTGCTGAACGCGCTGAAGCGCATGCAGGACGGCCTCGTCGAAACCGTGACACAGGTCCGCACGAGCACGGAGACGATCGTCGGCGATGTCCGCACGATCGCGAGCGGCAACGTCGATCTTTCCGCGCGCACCGAGCAGCAGGCCGTGTCGCTGCAACAGGCCGCGGCGAGCGTCGAGCAATTGACCGCAACCGTGCGCCAGAACGCGGACAACGCGCGCGATGCCCGCACTTACGCGCAGGGCGCGGCCGGCATCGCCACCAAAGGCGGCGACGCGATGCAGCGCGTGATCGAAACGATGTCGGCGATCTCGCACAGCTCCGCGCGGATCTCGGGCATCGTCGGCGTGATCGAGAGCATCGCGTTCCAGACCAACATCCTCGCGTTGAACGCCGCGGTCGAAGCGGCGCGCGCCGGCGAACAGGGGCGCGGCTTCGCGGTGGTCGCGACCGAGGTGCGCGGGCTCGCGCAGCGCTGCGCATCGGCAGCGAAGGAAATCCGCGAGCTGATCGGCAACTCGACGCAGCGCGTCGAAGACGGCAGCGGCCTCGTCGCACTCGCCGGCTCCGCGATGACCGAACTCGTCGCCGCGGTCGAGCGCGTGAACGCGATCATGAGCGAGACCAGCATCGCCTTCGACGAGCAGTCGTCCGGCATCGAGCAGGTGAATACCGCCGTCATCCAGATGGAGCAGACGATGCAGCGCAACGCGGCGCTGGTCGAGGAAGCGGCCGCGGCGGCGCTGTCGCTCGAGGATCAGAGCACGCGATTGAGCGATGCCGTCGCGCAATTCCGTCTGGGTGAAGCGGCGCTGGCGTGAGTGCGTCCGGCCCGTCGTATGGCGGGACGCGGGACGTCAGACGCCGTATCCCGCGTCGCGCATCAACTGGCGCGACACGGCACCGCGCAAGCCTTCCGCATCGAACCGCGCGCGGAGTTTCGCGTCGGCCTTGCGGGTCACGCCGCGGGCCAAGGCCAGAATCAATGCGAAGAGGGCCACGATAAAGAGTGAAGCAAGCATGATGTCGCTCCTGGCGGGTCGGATCGGATATGTCCCGCACGCGGCAAGCGGGGCTGCATTGCAAGCCGGCACGTCCGGGTCCATCGAATCCGGAGAGGCGCATAATCCGGGCCTGCGCGTGAGCGCCGTGCGCTGCCACGAAACCGCCTGCGTCGACATCTTCTGCAATCTGACGCAAAAAAGCTAGCCCCGCCGCGCCAGCCTTGCCAACGCGTGATCGAGCGTCCAAGCCCGTCCCGTCGCTCAATAGTGACTCCGCCCCCATAACGTCTTCGGCTCGTCGAGCAGGTGACGCAAGCCGCTGCGCTCGATCATCGTCCGCGCAACTTCCATCACACGCTCGAGCGTCTCGTTCTCGTCGACCGACAGCACGCGACGGTCCTCCATCAGCACCCGCCCGCCGACCATCGTCATGCACACGTCGGCCGCGTTCGCGAAACACGTCACGCGATACACCGGCATGTTCATCGGCATCATGTGCGGGCGGAACAGGTCGACGAGGATGAGGTCGGCGAGCTTGCCGGCTTCGAGCGAACCGATCTCGCGATCGAGCGACAGCGCCTTCGCCGCGTCGATCGTCACCATCTCCAGCACCTTGCCGTGCGGCAGCACGTCCGGGTCGCGGAAGTGGCGGCGATGATAGTGCATGCACTGCCACATGTGACGGAACATGTCGTAGCCGCGATCGGGCGCCGCGCCGTCCGATGCGATCGCAACCGTCACGCCCGCGTCGATCAGTTCGGGCACCGGGCAGCGGCCGATGATCGACATGATCGCGCTCGGGTTGTGGATGATCGCGGTGCCGGTGTCGACACAGGCGGCGATATCGTCGTCGGTCAGGTCGATGCTGTGCGACATGAACGACGTCGGACCGAGCAGCCCGAGCTCGCGATGCGCGAACGCGAGCGTGCCCGCACGGTGGCCATCCTGCGTGAACGTGAGGCCGCGCCCGCGCGCAAGCGCGCCGTAACGGGCGGCCTGGTCGCGGAAATCCTGCTCGTACCGCGCAAGTTCCGGGTCATGCGCGGGCCCGTACACCGGCAGCGTGATCGCGATCCGGATTCGACCGTCGGCGTCGCCGTGGCATTCGTCGACGATGCGTTCGCACACGTCGTACATCGTGTCGAAATCGATGTCGCGCGTGACGCTGCCGGCCGGCGTGTGGCGGGTGTAGGCGCGCGGCGCGGGCGGACGCGACGGGCCGACCGCGACGATCGAACGCGTGCCGGTGCGCACCACGGCATCGCAATGGCGCCGCGCGTAGACGGGATCGTCGACGCGCATGATCGAGTTTCCGCCGCCGAGCAGCGACACGCCGGTCGTCACGCCGGCCTTCAGCCGTTCGAGCGCGGCGAGGTGCGATTCGGTTTCCCAGAACGCTTCGTCCGATGCGCGCGTGTAGATCGTCTCGGCCGCGGCCGACCACGCATCGCCGTCCGCGCCGCCGATCGTGCGCAGCATCGCGTGGCCCGCGTGCGCATGCGAATCGATCAGCCCCGGCAGCACGGCCTTGCGGCGTGCATCGATCGTGCGCGCGGCGCGGTAGCGCGCCTGCAACTCGGCGGACTCGCCGACGGCGACGATGCGATCGCCCTTCACGGCCACCGCGCCGTCCTCGATCACGCGCCGCTGCGGGTCCATCGTGATCACGCAGCCGTTCGCGATCAGGGTGTCGATTGCTTCGCGCCGATCGTCGGCCTGGTTCTCGATAGTCATCGCCTGGTGTCCTGTGTTGATTCGAAATGATGCGGGCGCCGACGAACGGAACAACCGCCGGGCGGGTGCCCGGCGGCTCGGCGGCGGCACGCCGCATGGGTTGTCACGCGGAGCCGACCGGTGCCGCCACGCGTGCCTTCAGCTTGCGCTGCCCCGCGCTGATCGCGATGAACACCGATGCCGACGCCGACGCCGGATAGTAGTTATCCGAAGCAACCGCGCCGCTCGTGCTGGCCGCCGGATGGTTCACGCGTGCATACGCGGCGCCCGCGTTCAGCGGCCCATGCGCATACGTGACGCCCGCGCTCCAGCTGTTGTCGTTCGCGAAGCCGGTCGCGTTCGAGAACCCGTACATGAGGTTCGCCTGCAGGCCCGCGATCGTCGGCGACACGTACTTGACCGCGTTGTTGGTGCGGAACGTGTTGTTGATGTCGTCGTTGTCGAACGGGTGCGTCGAGTACTGCGCGAGGAAGCTGCTCATCTGCAGCGAGCCGAGGATGTCCTGCGTCGAGTTGTACTGGCGGCCGAGCGTCACCGCGCCCCAGTTCGCGCCGCTCAGGCCGCCCCATGCCGACCGGCCGAACATCCGGCCGCCCTGCCCGAGCGCGCGGTTCGCGACGTTGAAGCCGTTCTCGAGCCGGAAGTTCGCCTTCAGGCCGCCGCCGAGATCCTCGGTGCCGATCAAGCCCCAGCGCGGCCCCGATTCGTTGCCGCCCGTGAACTGCCACAGCGCATGGCCCTTCGCATTGTTCGTGTAGGTCACGCCGGCATCGACGATCCCGTACAGCGTCACCGACGACTGCGCGTGCGCGGCGCCGGCGCACAGCATCGCAATGGCCGCGCCCATGCACGCGGCGCCCGTGTTCCTGCCCATCTTTCGCACCATCTTCGTCTTCTCCGCTCCAAACCGTCTTGTCGATGTTGTGTTTTTTGATCCTGCCCATACGCACCGATCAGGTTGTATAGACAGTGGCTGGATGGTATCCAGCCGCAATCGCATCAAGAAATGAAATGTTCAACTGGCCGACAGTTGAAAATCGAATGGGGAGGAATGAAGCGGAGACGGATGGGGAATGTGCACGTCCGAAAGCCGACGGAAAGCCTGGAGGCCGGCCGGACGCGGCGCATTTTGTTCAGACGTGAATGGCTCGCGCAAGCAAGCTGACGAAACGGCGACGCGCGACGCGCTTATGCGGTTTTCCCGGATAGACCGTGCATCGGCCGCCGCAACGCGGCGTCGAACGGATTCGTGCGCGGGCCGATGGCGTCGGCCTGGCGCCGGAGCAGTTCGACGACCATCGGCATCCGGTCGTCGCCGAGGCGCGACGCAAGCGTACCGACGCTCAGCGCGCCGACCGGATAACCGGTGCGATCGAGGATCGGCACCGCGACGCCGGCCATCCCGTCCAGCACGCCGCTGTTGCGGCCCGCGTAGCCGAGTTGCCGCACGCGCTCGATCTCGGTGCGCAGGTACACCTCGTCGAGCACGCCGTAGCCGCGAATGCGCGGCACGTTGAAGCGGATCACTTCCTCGCGCTCGGCTTCCGGCAGGAACGCGAGGATCGCGAGGCTGCCCTGCCCGACGCCGAGCGCGATGCGCCCACCGATGTCGCCGGTAAACGAGCGGATCGGGAACGGGCCTTCGCACAGGTCGAGACACACCGCGTCGAAGCCGCTCTTCACGAGCAGGAAGATGGTCTCGCCGAGGCTCGCGCACAGCCGCAGCAATGCGGGCCGGCACAGCGTGCGCATGCTGCTCGGGTTGCCGGCCAGCGCGGCCAGCGCGAAGAAATCGACGCTCAGCCGGTACAGCTTCGACTGTTCGTCCTGCTCGACCATCCCTTCGGCGATCAGCGACTGCAGGATCCGATGCGCGGTGCCCTGCGTGAGGCCGACGGCCTTCGCGAGGTGCGTGACGCGCACGCCGTCCTGCTGCATGCCGGCCAGTGCGCGCAGGATCGCGAACGCACGCTGCAGCATGCCGGTGCCGGGCGCGCCGGCGGCATCACGCGTATCGGTCACCTCGGCGGCGGCGTCCTCGTCCGGGCGCGGCGTGCATGCGGCCGGCGGCGTTCCGGGCGAATGGGGTTCCTGCATGCCGTCTCTCCTCGATGATTTCATTGAACGAAACAGGCGAGCCGCCATTGTCGTCCGGTCGATCATCCACGGGCATCCGGGTGTGCACGGGATTGACGCGTGCATTTCGCGGCATGCCCGTGCGTCATCCATCGGAACGATTCGCGCGCGATTCCCTCATCCGTTCCGTTCAATGGAATTTTTTCAAAATTCATCCCGATCAGCAGAATTCGAAATTGACGCTCCGAAATATGGTTGGCTAGAGTCCGCGTCATCGGTGCACCGGCCATGCGGTGCGCGAACCCGGAGCTTCCCATGTCGTTTCTCACGCTTACGGATCTGACGAAATCGTTCGGGCAGCTCACCGCCGTCGCCGACGTCAACCTGTCGGTCGAACAAGGCGAATTCGTGTCGCTGCTCGGGCCGTCGGGCTGCGGCAAGACCACGACGCTGCAGATGATCGCCGGCTTCGTCGACGTCACGCGCGGCCGCATCGCGCTCGACGGGCAGGACATCACGCACATGAAGCCGAACCGCCGCGGGCTCGGCATCGTGTTCCAGAGCTATGCGCTGTTCCCGCACATGAGCGTCGCGGAGAACGTCGGCTTCGGTCTCGACATGCGCGGCGTCGACAAGGCCGAGCGCGCCGAGCGCATTCGCGCGGCGCTCGCGCTGGTGCGCCTCGATGCGCTCGCGCACCGCTTTCCGCGCGAGTTGTCGGGCGGCCAGCGGCAGCGCGTCGCGATCGCGCGCGCCGTCGTGATCGAGCCGCCGGTGCTGCTGCTCGACGAACCGATGTCGAACCTCGATGCGAAGCTGCGCGAGGAGATGCAGTTCGAGCTGCGCGCGATCCAGCGCAAGATCGGCACGACGACGATCATGGTCACGCACGATCAATCGGAAGCACTGTCGATCAGCGACCGCGTGGTCGTGATGGAAGCCGGCCGCATCACGCAGACCGACACGCCGTATCGCGCGTACGAACGCCCGGAGAACCATTTCGTGTCGCAGTTCATCGGCAAGGCGAACCTGCTGCCCGGCACGATCGTCGCGCACGACGGCGACGCGATCCGCATCGACCTCGGCCACGATCTCGCGGAAACGGGCCGCACGGCGCACCTGCCGGCGCGCGAGCGCGACATGCGCGTCGGCGACGCCGTGTCGGTCTGCATCCGCCCGGAAAAGCTGCGACTGTGCGCGCCCGGCGCGGGCCGCTTCGCCGCGACCGTCACGAGCCGCTTCTTCCTCGGCAGCCAGTGGCTGTACCGCGTCGACAGCGCGCTCGGCGAAGTGCTCGTGTGCTGCCAGAACGAAGGCGCGGAGCCGCTCGCGGAGGGCGCGCCGGTCGGCATCGACTGGCACAGCGACGCCGTGCGCGTGATGCGCCGGGAGGCCTGAATGGGACAGCCCACCCGCCCGCTCCCGACCGACGGCGTGCCGGCCGGGCTCGCGCAACCGTCCGCGACTTCCGTCGATGCCGTGCCGGCACGCGCCGCCGCGCTCACGCCGCGCGCGACATGGCGCGCGCATGTGCCGCCGTGGCTGATGTGCGCGCCCGCATTCGCCCTGTTCGCCGCGCTCGTGCTCGTGCCGCTTGCGATGACGTTCGTGCTGACGTTCTACCGCTTCGACCCGGCAACGGGCGCGATCGCCGCGTTCCAGTTCGGCAACTACGCGGACGTGCTCGGTTCGTCGTACTTCCATGCGATCTTCGCGCGCACGTTCGGCATCGCCGCGCTGACGACCGCGCTCTGCGTCGCGATCGGCACGCCGGAAGCGTACGTGCTGTCGAAGATGCGCGACCCGTGGCGTTCGCTGTTCCTGCTCGCGATCCTCGCGCCGCTGCTCGTGTCGGTGGTCGTGCGCGCGTTCGGCTGGAGCATGCTGCTCAACACGAGCGGGCTCGTGAACCAGGCGCTCGGGCTCGCCGGCCTCGGCCCGTACAAGCTCGAATACACGACCTTCGCGATCGTGATCGCGCTGGTGCACGTGATGCTGCCGTTCATGGTGATCCCCGTATGGACGGCACTCCAGCGGCTCGATCCGCTGACCGAGCACGCGGCGCTGTCGCTCGGCGCATCGCCGTTCACGACGCTGCGCCGCATCGTGTTGCCGCAGCTGATGCCCGGCGTGCTGTCGGGCAGCCTGATGGTGTTCGGGCTGTCGGCGAGCGCGTTCGCGATTCCCGGCCTGCTCGGCGGCCGCCGGCTGAAGGTCGCGGCAACCGCCGTCTACGACGAATTCCTCGGCTCGCTGAACTGGCCGCTCGGCGCGACGATCGCGGTGTTGCTGCTGGTTGCGAATCTCGTCGTGATGCTCACCTACTACCGCGTGCTCGAACGCCGCTACGCGCGCAGCCTCGGAGGTTCCTCGCGATGAGAAAGAACGGCCCCTTCGCCCTCGCATTTCACACGCTCGTGATCCTGTTCGTGCTCGCGCCGCTCGCGATCGTCGTGCTGGTCGCGTTCACGCCCGACGAAACGCTGACGCTGCCGACCCACGGGCTGTCGTTGCGCTGGTTCCGCGCGATCCTCGACTACCCCGATTTCGTCACCGCGTTCTTCAACAGCCTGAAGCTCGCCTTCGCATCGGCGACGCTGTCGCTCGCGATCGCGTTGCCGGCGGGCCTCGCCATCGGCCGCGCAATGTTTCCCGGCCGCGCGTTCCTGAACGGTCTGCTGCTGTCGCCGCTCGTGATTCCCGGCCTCGTGCTCGGCATCGCCTTGCTGCGCTTCTTCGCGCTGATCGGCGCGACCGGCTCGTTCGCCTGGCTGGTGCTCGCGCACATGATCGTCATCACACCGTTCGTGATGCGGCTCGTGCTTGCGTCCGTCGCGGGCCTCGACCGCAGCATCGAGCAGGCCGCGTGCTCGCTCGGCGCCGATCCGTGGACGACCTTCCGCCGCATCACGCTGCCGATGATCGTGCCCGGCATCACGGGCGGCTGGCTGCTGGCGTTCATCAACAGCTTCGACGAGCTGACGATGTCGATCTTCGTCACGTCGCCGCAAACGGTCACGCTGCCCGTGCGCATGTACATGTACGCGACCGAATCGATCGACCCGATGATGGCGTCGGTGTCGGCGCTCGTCATCTTCATCACCGCCGGCGCGATGCTGCTGCTCGATCGCGTGTACGGCCTGAACCGCATCCTGATCGGCCAACACTGACGATGACTTCCGTTTTCCGTTCAACCGACACCGCGGCCGACGGCGCGCAGTTCGTGCGCATCGCCGAACGCGAGCGTGACGCCGTCGCATTCACGCTCGACGGACGGCCCGCGCAGGCGCTCGCCGGCGACACCGTGCTCACCGCGATCCTCGTCGCGCAGCGCCGCGTGCGCGTGAGCGAATTCAGCGGCGAGCCGCGCGCGGGCTTCTGCCTGATCGGCGCGTGCCAGGATTGCTGGGTGCGCACCGAAGCCGGCGCACGGGTGCGCGCCTGCTCGACGCCGATCGCCGACGGCATGCGGATCGTCACCGGCACGCCGCACGCCGCGGCCGGCGACGCATCATGAGCGACGCCCTGCAACCCGTGATCGTCGGCGCGGGGCCGGCCGGCGTGCGCGCGGCCGAGGCGCTGGTCGACGCGGGGCTGCGCCCCGTCGTGATCGACGAGAACGCGCGCTGGGGCGGCCAGATCTACCGGCAGCCGCCCGTCGACGGCAGGTTCGCCCGCGGCAAGCGCGCACTGCACGGCTTCGAGGCCGCGAAGGCGGACGCCGTGCACCGGACGATGGCCGCGCTGCTGCCGCACGTCGACTACCGGCCGAACACGCTGGCGTGGGCATGCGGCGCGGGCCGCGTCGACACGCTGCAGGACGGCCGCGAAACGAGCGTGCCGTTCTCGCACCTGATCGTCGCGAGCGGCGCGACCGATCGCATGCTGCCGGTGCCGGGCTGGACGCTTGCCGGCGTCTATACGCTTGGCGGCGCGCAGGTCGCGCTGAAATCGCAGGGTTGCGCGATCGGCAGCCGCATCGTGTTCGCGGGCACGGGGCCGTTGCTGTATCTCGTCGCGTATCAGTATGCGAAGGCCGGCGCGCAGGTCGCGGCGGTGCTCGACACGAGCCCGCTGCGCCGGCAGGCCGCCGCGACACCGGCGCTGCTGCGCATGCCGGCGACCTTCGCGAAGGGGCTGTATTACATCGGCTGGCTGCGGGCGCACGGCGTCGCGATCGAAACGGGCGTGACGCTCGATCGCGTGCTCGGCGAGCGCCATGTCACCGGCCTCGCATGGCGCGCCGCCGGCGGCGACGCGACGCAGCGGACGATCGACTGCGATGCGCTCGGCCTCGGCTTCGGGCTGCGCTCGGAGACGCAGCTCGCCGATCTCGCGGGCTGCCGGTTCGGCTTCGACCCGATCAACCGCGCGTGGCTGCCCGAGCGCGACGCGGCCGGCAGGACGTCGGTGCGCGGCATTTACGTCGCGGGCGACGGCGCGGGCATCGCGGGGGCCGACGCGGCCGAGGCATCGGGCCGGCGCGCCGCGCTCGCGTTGCTCGACGACGCAGGCATCGCGCCGACATCGCCGCCCGGCAAGCCCGATGCGGCCACGCTCGAACGCACGCTCGCGCGCATCGGCGCGTTCCGCGCGGGCCTCGAAGCGGCGTTCGGGCCGCCGCCCGAGCTCGCCGCATGCTGCCCGGACGACACGATCGTGTGCCGCTGCGAGGAAATCGACGCGGGCACGCTGCGGCGCTGCATCCGTAGCGGCGAGGCCGCCGAGCTGAACCGGCTGAAAGCACTGACGCGCGCCGGCATGGGTCGCTGCCAGGGCCGCATGTGCGGCGACGCGACCGCGCTCGTACTGGCCGCCGAAACCGGCCGCCCGCTCGCGGAGGTCGGCCGGTTGCGCGCGCAACCGCCGGTGAAGCCGTTCCCGATCTCGGCCGCGCTCGTGGGCGACGACGTCGCGGCGATTCCCGACGAGGCCCGCGATGAGTGAGATCCGGCATTACGACGTCGCGATCGTCGGTGGCGGCCTCGTCGGCGCATCGGCCGCGCTTGCGATGACGCGGCGCGGCCTGCACGTCGGGCTGTTCGAGCGGCGCGACTGCGGCGCGCAGGCGAGCGGCGTGAACTACGGCGGCGTGCGCTGCCAGGGCCGCCCGGCCGAACAACTGCCGCTCGCGCTGCGCGCGCGGCGTATCTGGGATCGCCTGCCCGAGCTGATCGGCATCGACGGCGAGTTCGTCGTGTCGGGACATTTGCGGCTCGCGCGCAGCGACGCCGACCTCGACGCGCTCGACGCGTATGCCGCGCTCGCCGGCGAGCACGGACTGCCGCTGCAGGTGATGCGCGGCGACGCGTTCCGCCGCCGCTACCCGTGGCTCGGCCGCGCGGCGCTCGGCGGTTCGCTGTGTTCGACCGACGGCCATGCGAACCCGCGCCTCGTGTCGCCCGCGTTCGCGCGCGCGGCGCGCGCGGCAGGCGCCGACGTGTTCGAGCACACGCCGGTCGGCGACGTTCAACACGACGGCACGCGCTTCCACTTTCACGCGGGCGGCCGCGCGTGCACCTCGACGTGGCTGGTCAATTCGGCCGGCGCGTGGGCGAACACGATTGCCGAGCGCTTCGGCGAGGCCGTGCCGATGGAGCCGATCTACCCGAACATGTGGGTAACCGAACCGCTGCCGCCGTTCATCACGCACAACCTCGGCGTGTACGGCGGCGGCGTGTACGCGCGGCAGGTCGCGCGCGGCAACTGCGTGATCGGCGGCGGACGCGGCCACGGCGACGGCGAATTCGGCCAGCCGTCGGTCGACACGACCCGCGCGGTGATGCGTGATGCGTGCGCGCTGCTGCCCGCGCTGCGCGATGCGCTGCTGATCCGCACGTGGAGCGGCGTCGAAGGCTGCACGCCCGACCACAACCCGATCGTCGGCGCGAGCCGCACCACGCCGAACCTGCTGCATGCGTTCGGCTTTTCGGGCGGCGGCTTCCTGCTCGCACCCGGCGTCGGCGAGATACTCGCCGATCTCGTCACGGCCGGCGAAACCGCCACGCCACTCGAAGCATTCTCGATCGGCCGCTTCGTCGCATCCGGCGCGCCGGCCGCCCCTTTCCGTCAAGAGGAGACCCACAAGTGAAACTGCTCGGAACGATCGCGGCCGCCGCCGCCCTCTGCGTTGCCGGTGCGAGCGCACCTGCGTTCGCGCAAACGAAAACGATCTACGTCGGCATGAACGGCGGCCCGATGGAAAAGGCCTATACGAGCCAGGTGCTGCCCGACTTCGAGAAGGCGAACAACGTGAAGGTCGTCGTCGTGCCCGGCACGTCGTCGGACGTGCTCGCGAAGCTGCTCGCGAACCGCAACAAGCCGCAGATCCACGTCGCGTTCCTCGACGACGGCGTGATGGCGCGCGCGGTCAGCCTCGGCGTCTGCCAGAAGCTCGACGATTCGCCGGTACTGAAGGAGCTGTATCCGTTCGCGCGGATGAAGGACGACGTCGGCGCGGGCGTGCAGCTCGGGATGACCGGCATCGCGTACAACAAGAAGCTGTTCGCGGAGAAGGGCTGGGCGCCGCCGACGTCGTGGATGGATTTCGCCGATCCGAAATACAAAGGCAAGGTCGTGTTCCAGTCCGCGTCGAGCAGCACGTTCGGACTACACGGCTTCCTCGCGATCAACCGGCTGCTTGGCGGCAGCGAGCAGAACGTCGAGCCCGGCTTCAGCAAGTGGGCGAGCACGGTCGGGCCGAACGTCGTCGAGTACATCCCGAACTCGGCGAAGATCTCCGAGATGGTGCAGACCGGCGAGGCCGGCCTGTTCCCGCTGACGCCGACCGGCGTCGGCGACCTGCAGGACAAGGGCATCCCGGTCGCGTACGCGAACCCGAAGGAAGGCCCCGTGCTGCTGCTCGTCGACCTGTGCGTGGTCGCGAACAATCCGGACCCGCAGCTCGCGCAGAAGCTCGCGCAGTTCCTGCTGTCCGCGCCCGCGCAGACGAAAGCGGCCGACGCCGGCAAGCAGATCCCGACCAACCGCCTCGCGAAAATGCCCGCCGCGATGCAGCAAAGCCTCGGCAACATCGACGAGCTCGTACGCAAGGTGACGGTGGTCGACTGGACGGCGATCAACGCGCGCCGCGCTCAGTGGGATACGCGCTGGAACCGGCAGATCGAGCGCTAGCCCGGTGCGGGAGCGGCGGCGTTACCGCAGCCTCTCCGCGACCGCGCGTGCCACCGCGCTCAACGCATGGCCGCGCTCGAGCGCCGCGCGCGGCGCGAACTGGAGTTGCGCCGACGCATCGGCGTGGTTCATCGGACGGATGCGTACGTGCCGCCGCTCGCGCAGCGGATGATCGCGCTGCTGCAGGACAGCGCGCCGTAGCGCGCCGACCATCATCAGCGGGAGTGATGACACTCCCCTTTTTCTGCGGATTTGACCGGGACGGCAGCGCCGACAACACTAGTCCGCAGTGCCGCATGGGTTCGACAGACGGCACGCGCCCGCCCCCCTTCAGAGTCCGCCATGTACCCGACCGACACCGTGCAGTCCCCGAGCGCCGCCCGGCCGCTCGCCGACCGGCAGCTTCGCCGGATCGTCATTGCTTCCGTCGCCGGCAACGCGATGGAGTGGTACGACTTCTTCGTCTACGGCACGGCCGCCGCGCTCGTGTTCGGCCACGTGTTCTTTCCGCCCGGCGCGTCGCCGCTCGCGGGCAGCCTCGCGGCATTCGCCGCGTTCGCGCTCGGCTTCGTCGCGCGGCCGCTCGGCGGGATCGTGTTCGGCCACGTGGGCGACCGCTACGGGCGCAAGGCGTCGCTCGTGTGGACGCTGCTGATCATGGGCGCATCGACGTTCGCGATCGGCCTGCTGCCGACCTACGCGCAGGTCGGCCTGTGGGCGCCCGCCGCGCTCGTCGCGCTGCGGCTGCTGCAGGGCGTCGCGTCCGGCGGCGAATGGGGCGGCGGCGTGCTGATGATCAGCGAGAACGCGCCGCCCGAGCAGCGCGGCTACTACGCGGCGTGGAGCCAGCTCGGCGTGGGCGGCGGCTTCGTGCTGTCGTCGGCCGCGTTTCTCGCCGCGCAGGCGCTACCCGACGACGCGTTCCGCACGTGGGGCTGGCGGCTGCCGTTCCTCGCGAGCATCGCGATTTTCGCGATCGGCATCTATATCCGTCGCCACCTGCCGGAGAGCCGCGACTACGAGCAGGCCGGCAAGCGCGGCGCGCACACGCATTTGCCGATCGTCGAGTGCGTCCGTCGCCATCCGAAGGAAATCCTGCTCGCGATGGGGCTGCGCGTCGCCGAAAACGGCGGCGCGTACATCTTCCTCGCGTTCTCGCTCGTCTACGGCAAGTACGTCGGCATTCCGAACGGCGTGATGCTGACCGGCGTGATGATCGCGATGGTCGTCGAGATGGCCGCGATGCTCGCGTGGGGCCGGCTGTCCGACCGGATCGGCCGCAAGCCGGTGTACCTGATCGGCGCGCTGAGCCTCGTCGCCTGCGCGTTTCCGTTCTTCTGGCTGCTCGACACGCGCGTGACGCCGCTCGTGTGGCTCGCGCTGACGCTCGGCACGGCGGTCAGCCACGGCGCGATGATCGGCACGCTGCCCGCGCTCGTCGGCGAACTCTTCAGCACCGAGGTGCGCTATTCGGGCGTCGCGCTCGGCCATGAAGTGGCATCGATCTTCGCGGGCGGGATGTCGCCGCTGATCGCGACCGCACTGCTCGCGCGCTATCACGCGTCGTGGCCGGTGTCGCTGTTCCTCATCGCGCTCGGCCTCGTGACGGTTGCGACGCTGTGCGTGATGCGCGAGACGCGTGTCGCGCCGGCCGCCGGCGCGCGCGGCGATACGGCATGAGCGCGCGGCCCGCACCAACCGTCATGCCCGCGTCCTCGCCGACGGGCGAGCAACCAGCCGGTTCACGGTGCCACGTGCGCGCTTTCGCGGCACCGCAAGCTCACGCAGCCGCAACGTCCGCGCTACGCATCCGGGTTGCGCCCCGCGCCGTCGAACACCGGCGCCAGCCCGAGATGATCGAGCAGCCGCGCGAATTCGCCGAGCCGCTGCCGCATGTACGCGGGCACGTCCACGTTCGCATAGTCGTGGAAGCCAGTACCCGTGCGCACCCCATCGTGCCCGGCTTCCATGTTGCGGACGACGCTCGCTGCCGGCGCGAAGCGCGGGCCGATCTCCTCGGCCAGATACTTCGACGCGAAGTACAGGATGTCGCACCCGCCCCAGTCGATGAACTCAAGCAGCCCGAGCACCGCGAAGCGCGGGCCGAAGCCGGTGCGGATCGCCGTGTCGATGTCGGCCGCGCTCGCGACACCTTCCTCGACCATCCGCGCGGCCTCGTTCATCGCGAGCGCCTGGATGCGCGGCACGATGTAGCCTGGCGCGGGCCCGCAGATCACCGGCTGCTTGCCGACGCGCGCCAGCAACGCGGCCAGCGCGTCGACGACCCGCGGGTCGGTCGCGTCGCTGCGGCTGATCTCGACGAGCGGCATCAGCAGCGCCGGGTTCAGCCAGTGCGCATTCAGCATGCGTTCGGGATGCACGACATGTCGCTGCAACTCGGTGACGACGAACGTCGACGTCGTCGACGCAATCGTTGCATGCGCATCGACCTGTTCGCCGAGCCAGCGCAGCGCGTCGGCCTTCGCGTCGAGCACTTCGGGCAAGGCTTCGAACACGATGCCGGCGTCGCGCACCGCCTCCGCCGCGCCGTCGCGCGCGACCAGTGCAATGCGCGCGACGACGGCCTCCGCCTGCGCGGCATCGATGCGGCCGAGCGCGACCTGCGCGTGCAGCGGCCGCACGATCTCGCCGCGCGTACGGTCCTCGAACGCGCGCCATCCCTGCCCGTCGCGCGGCTTGAAGTCGATCAGCGTCACGTCGAGGCCCGCGAACGCGAAGACGAGCGCGATCCCCTGCCCCATGCGTCCCGCGCCGAGCACGCGCACGCGCGTCACGTCGTTGGCGGCCGTCATGCGGCATACCCCGCGTCGAGCAGCGCGCGCAGCGCCTCGCGCGACAGGGCGGCGAGCCCGAGGCCGTCCAGCGTGCGCCCGTCCGCATACAGGTCGCGGCCGGTCACCGCCGATGCCACGCTCAGCAGCCCCTGCGCCACCGGTGTCGGCACGTGCGCCCAGCGTCCGCACGACACGATGAACGACAGCCCGAGCCGGGTGTCCTCGAGCATGTAGCGATGGGTGCGCAAATCGATCTTCTCGCGCCAGTCGCCGCTGTCGGTCAGCTTGCCGTGCGCGCCGCGCCCGTACATCCATTCGTCGCCGTCGGTCGCGTAGTGGTCCGCGAGCGGGAAATGCGGCGCGCGGTAGCCGAGCGCCTCGCGCACGGCGATACGCTCGGCGTCGAGCGCATTCGTCACGCGCCGGATCGACGGTTGCGTGCCTTCGTTGTGGATGTCCCACGCATCGAAGTGTTCGAGCGGCCCGGCGTTCATCAGGATCAGCGGTGGATGGATCACCGGGCCCGCATTCATCAACGCGCCGGACAGCGCATCCTCGACCGGCTCGACCGACGGATAGCCGGCGCGCAGCACGTCGAAGGCCCAGCCGGCCGCATGCGCGGGAAACACGCCGGTCGGCAAACGCGTCGCATACGCACTGATCACGACTTCGTCGTCGCCGTGCTTGCGCACCAGGTAGGGCAGCGTGCCCGTCTCGGCGTACGCGACCCGCGCACGGTTGCCGGCGTCGGCCGCCGCACGCGCGAACACGACGCTGCCGAATGTGCCGGGCGGCAGGAACACGACCTGGCCGTCCTCGAGCAGCGGCGCGATCTGTGCGGCGAGCGCGTCGTGCGACACGGCCGGCAGCGGCACCACGACGAGCCGCGCGCCGCGCAGCGCGGCCGCGAGATCGCCGGTCAGGCGGATCGCGCCGTGCGCATCGCCGAGCGGCACCGCGCGCGTGCCGCGATAGTCGGTCACGTGCAACGCGCCGAGCTCGCGCAGCCGCGCGTGCGGTTCGCGGTCGCGCCGCCACCACGTCACGTCGTGGCCCTTCTCGAACAGGTCGATCGCCGCCGCATGGCAGCCGTGGCCGCCGCCCAGTACACATACCTTCATCGTTGTCTCCCGGTGAGTGAGTGTTGTCGAGACTACGCGGCAGCGCGCGGCGCGTCGCTTCAAAACACGCAACGGCACGCCCGTTCGCGCAACGCAATCGCGGCGACACGCACCCCGCCGCATCAATGCATCCGACACGAGGCCACCGCATGGATATCGCCCTCTCCCGACATGCGCCGAACCGGCTCGGCACGCTGCACGCACCCGACGAGGTCGAACGCGCCGTCGCGCACCGGCTCGGGCCGCACCGGATGGCCGCGCACGGCCGCGCGCCGTTTCATGCGGAGCTGTACGAGGTGCCGCTGCATCACGGCGCGCTGCTCGAACTCTGCTATGGCCGCGAAACGCGCATCGACTTCGGCGACGATACCGATCACTTCCTGTTTCGGCTGACCCTGGCGGGCGCATGCGAGTTGCAGGCCGGCCGCCGCAGCGCACGCGCCGGCCCGGGTGAATTGACCGTATCGTCGCCGGCGCTCGCGAGCCGCCTGAGCACGAGCCCCGATTGCCGCAACCTGGTGCTGCGGCTCGAACGCGGCGCGCTCGAACGCAAGCTGCAGGACCTGCTGCAGGCGACGCTCGCGCGGCCGCTGCGGTTCGAGCTCGCGGCCGGCGGAAACGGCAACGGCAACGGCAGCGGCGCCGCGCTCGTGCTGCCCACTTTCGAATACCTGTGCCGGCTCGGCGCGCAGCCGGGCATCGGCGCGGCCGCAATGGCCACGGCGTTCGGCGCCGACCTCACCGCGTGGCTGATGTCGCTGCTGCTCACGCACTTGCCGCATTCGTACAGCGACGCGCTGGCGCGCGGCACGCCACCGCTGCCGGCCCACGTGCGCCGCGCATGCGACCACGTCGACGCACATCTCGGCGACCCGCTCGCGCTCGCCACGCTTGCGGCCGTCGCGGGCGTCGCGCCGCGCACGCTGCAGCATGCGTTCCGCGCGTTCCTGAACACCACGCCGGCCGCGTTCGTGCGCGAGCGCCGGCTGGCCGCGGTGCATGCCGCGCTGCAACGCGGCGACGCGCGCAGCGTGACCGACGTGCTGCTCGCGCACGGCGTTCACGGCTTCGGCCATTTCGCGAAGGCCTATGCACGGCGTTACGGCCACCCGCCTTCCGTCACCGCGAGGCAAGCTCGATGACGCACGCCGCCACCAGCCGTGGGCCGGTCCGGTCCGAACCCGCGCCGCACGACGCCGACGCGCCCGACGGCCTGCGCGTGCAGGACCTCGACCTGAACCTGTTGAAGACGTTTCGCGCGGTGTACGAAGAACGGCATGTCGGCCGCGCGGCGTTGCGGCTCGGCGTCACGCAGCCGTCCGTCAGCTACGCGCTCGGCCGCTTGCGATTGATGTTCCGCGACGCGCTGTTCGTGCGCACCGGCACCGGCGTCGAGCCGACGCCGCGCGCGCAGCGGCTCGCGGGTTCGGTCGACAAGGCGCTCGCGATCCTGCAGCACGTGCTCGACGAAGGCTCGCGCTTCGCGCCGGACACCACGCAGCGCGTGTTCCGGCTGCACATGAGCGACTTCGCGGCGAGCGCGTTCCTGCCGACGCTGCTCGCGGCATTCGACCGGCGCGCACCGGGCGCGGTGATCGAAACGCTGCACGTCGACGAATGCCAGCTCAACGTCGCGCTCGAATCGGGCCGAATCGATTTTGCGCTCGGGCATTTCGCGGATGCGTCGAGCCACTTCCAGCGCACCGCGCTGCTGCACGAGCGCTGCGTGTTGCTGATGCCGCGCCGCACCGCGCAACGTGTCGCGCTGCCCGACGGTTTCGTGCTCGACGGCGACGCACCGGACATGCTGCGCTTCGTCGCCGTGACGTCGCATCCGCAGTCGATGCAATTGCTGGAGCGGCACGACCTGATGCCGCGCGTGCGGGCGGCGCTGCCCGACTTCATGGTGGTGCCGGCGCTGCTCGAACACGGCGATTACGCGCTGATCCTGCCGGAGACCGTCGCGATCACGTTCGCCGCGCGCCAGCCATGCGCGCTGTATGAGGTCGCCGGCGCCGGCGAATGGGCCGTGAACGCATACTGGCACCGGCGCTTCGATGCGGATCCGGGCCATCGCTGGCTGCGTGCGCTGCTGATGGAACTGTTCGATATCGGCCGGCAGGCGCCGTTCGACACCTGGCTCGCGCCGCAGCCGCCCGCCTGCGCCTGACGGCGCAAGCGGGTGCGACGTGGACCAACGACGATCAGAACGAGGTAAGGATGCCCGCGACGATCGAGCTGGCGGTCGCGCCGGGTTTGGCGACCGCGACGCCGCCGCCGGCCGCGCCATTGACGACGAAGCGCGCATGCGCGCCGTTGCGCACCATCGCGGCGCCTGTGTACAGCACCGTGCGCTTCGACAGCGGATAGTCGAACCGGATGCCGTACGAATCGGCGTTGCCGTCGCTGTCGGCGACCTTCCGGTAATGGCCGACGCTCAACAGCAGCGACGCGCGCCCGATCGGCACCGTCGCGCTGAGCTCCATCGTGTCGCTGTGCGGATACGCGCTCTGGCTGTCGATCGCGGCCGCGACGTCGGGGCCGCCGCGATGCCGCATGTACAGCGCGGCGACCTTCACGACGTTGAAGTCGTACGAGATCGCGCCGACCGTGTAGTTGCCGTTCGCGGCCGAACGGGTTGCGCCGAGCGCGGCCGCCGCCACCGGGCTGAACTTCTGCTGCATGTAGTCGACGTCGACCGACAACCCGCCGTGCACGTAGTTGAGCCCCGCGCCATACGTGTCGCCGAGCGTCGCCGGCTGGCCGGCCGCGCCGTTGGTGCCGCGCGCGGCCATCGCGCGCAGCATGAAGCCCGCGTAGCGCGGCGACGTGTAGCGCATCGAGTTGCGCACGCGCAGGAACGCGGGGCCGACGAAGTTGTTCGTCGCGTTGCCCCATGCGAGGCCCGCGCCGAGCCCGGGCAGGCTGTACGTGACGAGCGTGGTGTGCACGATCGTGTAGAGCTCGCCGAACTGCACGCCGCCGAACGGCCCGGTCATGCCGACCCACGCTTCGCGACCGAACAGCGCGCTGCTGTTCGACAGCGCGCCGCTCGCCGCGTTGAACCCGTCTTCGAGCTTGAAGATCGTCGCGTAACCGCCGCCGAGATCCTCGACGCCCCTCAAGCCCCACTGCGACGCCCACAGGTTGCCGCTGCCCATGCGCGTCACGTGGTTCGGCCCGGCGTTCGCGTATTCGATCGACGTGTCGATGCGACCGTAGAGCGTCACGCTCGATTGCGCGCATGCCGGCAGCGCCGCGCTCGCGAGGAGTGCGGCAACCAGCGTGGCAAGAGGGGCGGCGAGCCGGTCGGCTCGCCCGTTCGGATGGTTCATGTGCGTCGTCCCGTGGAAATTGCGGCGCCGGTCGGCATCGCGCCGCTTGATGTGAAGCTTGAGGTGAAGCGCGCTCGCCTTCGGACGCGAACGCTGCCGATCAAAAACGGGCCGAGTCTAGGAACGACAATTTCGGATGTCGACGCAACCCGCTCTATAACGCTTATAGACGTGCCGCATGATGCGCGCGCGCCCCGCCGCACGTGCGCGGCGCGGCGGCGAGCGCGCACGGTCTCGGTGTTTTCTTTATCCGGGTCGGTAAAGCTCCGTGTGGCGCGGCTGTCACTCCGGCTATGGCGGCCGAATTTGGCCGACTACGCTGCATCTCCGATCGTGTCACCCGCACGCTTTCGCGCCGCGCCGGCGCCCGGCCAGCCAGGCTGCCGCCGCGCATCCCCACCGCCCGCTCCTGGAGAATCCGCATGTCCGCACCCACGGCCCGCGCTGCCGACGGCAAGCGCTATACGTACGAATGGTATGTCGTCGTCATCTGCATGCTCGCGTATGTCTTTTCATTCGTCGATCGCCAGGTGCTCGTCCTGATGATCGAACCGATCAAGCGCGACCTGCACCTGAGCGACACGCAGTTCAGCCTGTTGAACGGTTTCGCGTTCTCGCTGTTCTACGCGGTGATGGGGCTGCCCGTCGCGTATCTCGCCGACCGCTACGCGCGGCCGCGCATCATCGCGCTCGGCATCGCGCTGTGGAGCGTCGCGACCGCCGCGTGCGGGATGAGCCAGCAGTTCGTGCAGATGTTCATCGCGCGGATGGGCGTGGGCGTCGGCGAGGCCGCGCTGTCGCCCGGCGCGTATTCGATGCTCGCCGACTACTTTCCGAAGGAGAAGCTCGGCCGCGCGATCGCCGTGTATTCGCTCGGCTCGTTCATCGGCGGCGGCGTCGCGTTCCTGATCGGCGGCTACGTGATCGCGCTGCTCAAGCACGCGAGCGCGTTCACGCTGCCGGTCGTCGGGCAGGTGCATGCGTGGCAGGTCACGTTCCTGATCGTGGGGCTGCCGGGGCTGCTGGTCGCGCTGCTGTTCGCCGCGACCGTGCGCGACCCGCAGCGCAAGGGGCTCGCGCAGGATCGCTCGGGCGCCGTGCGGCGCGTGTCGATGCGCGATTCGCTGCGCTTCGTCGGCACGCATCGTGCGACCTTCGCGTGCCACTACCTCGGTTTCTCGTTCTATGCGATGACGCTGTACTGCCTGCTGAGCTGGACGCCCGCGTTCTATATCCGCCGCTTCGGGATGACGGCCGTCGAAGCCGGCTACACGCTCGGCATCGTGCTGCTCGTCGCGAACACCGCCGGCGTGTTCTGCGGCGGCTGGCTCAACGACTGGCTGCTGCGCCGCGGCCGCAGCGACGCACCGATGCGCGCCGGCGCGATCGGCGCCGCGTGCATGGTGATTCCCGCGACGCTGTTCACGCAGCTCGACAGCCGGCCCGCGTCGCTCGCGATGCTCGTCGTCGCGATGTTCTTCGCGTCGTTCCCGATGCCGACGTCGACCGCCGCGATGCAGACGCTCGCACCGAACCAGATGCGCGCGCAGATCTCCGCCCTGTTCCTGCTCGTGTCGAACCTGATCGCGCTCGGGATCGGCACGACCGTCGTCGCGCTGTTCACCGATCGCGTGTTCGGCGCGCCGGCGGCGGTCGGCCATTCGATGTCGATCGTCAACGTCGCGGCGGCCACGCTCGCCGCGCTGCTGCTGGCGCTCGGTTGCCGGCAATATCGGCGCAGTCTCGAGCGCGAGCACGGCCATGCGTCGGCCGCGGCTGCGGCTGCGGCTTCGGTCGATGCGGCCGTCGACGGCGGCAGCGCCGTTGCCGCACGCTGACCGCCGACGATCGGGCCGCCAACCATCATCCACCTCACTGATGCCGGCATCGTTTTTTTATCGATTTGATTTATGCGATGCCCATCCCTATTCTCGGTTGCATGACGGCGCGGTGCCTGCCGCGCCGGTTTCCTCCCTACCCCACGGAACACCCCATGCAAGCGAACCGCCACCAGGTCCGGATCGACGCGCTGATCGACGCGGCGCAGGACATCCGCTGTTTCCGGGTCTCGCGCGTCGACGGCCAGCCGTTCGACGCGTATGAGCCGGGCGCCCATATCGACGTCACCGCGCCGTCCGGCGTCACGCGGCAATACTCGCTGTGCGGCCGCCCCGACGAGCGCGGCAACTATCTGTTCGCGGTGAAGAAGGAAGCGCAGTCGCGCGGCGGCTCGCGCTCGCTGCACGACGACGTGTGCGTCGGCGCGGAGCTGTCGATCGGCGCGCCGCGCAACCTGTTTCGCCTGGCGGACGACGCGAGCGAGCATGTGCTGGTCGCGGCCGGAATCGGCATCACGCCGCTGCTGTCGATGGCGTACGCGCTCGCGCAGCGCGGCGCGCGTTACCGGTTGCACTATTTCGCGCGCAGCCGCGAGCATGCGGCCTTCGTCGACGAACTGTCGGCCGAACCGTTCGCGTCGCACGTGACGTTCCATTACGGGATCGAACCCGATGCGCTGGCCGCGAAACTCGGTCGTTGCGTCGAGTCGATCGACGCGAACGCGCATGTCTATACGTGCGGGCCCGGGCCGTTCATGGATGCGGTCGTCGCTGCCGCGGCGACGCGGCTTCCCGAAGACGCGATTCACCTGGAACGCTTCGCGGCGGAACCGGCCGCGGCCGACGCCGCCGCGGATGCCGCTCCGGCGGAAGGCTTCGAAGTGCGCCTGCAACGCAGCGGCCAAGCGGTGCGCGTTGCGCCCGACACATCGATCGTCGACGCGCTCGCGCGCATCGGCATCGAGGTCGATACCTCATGCGGCGAAGGCGTGTGCGGCACCTGCATGGTGCCGGTGCTCGACGGCGAACCCGATCATCGCGATCACTGCCTCAGCAAGGCCGAACGCGCGAGCAACACGGTGATCTGCTGCTGCGTGTCGCGTGCGCGCTCGGCGGTGCTCGTCCTCGATCTGTGATGTGTTGACGCGTTGTCTCGTTGGTGCGTCGGTGCGCTGATGTACTGCCGCGCCGGTACGCGGGCACCACCCGGCCGTCATTCGTCGAACCGCTCGACGATCTCCGCCAGCAGCGCACGCATCCACGCGATCCCCTCGTCCTCGTGAAAATGCTCGTGCCAGTGCATCGTGACCGGCGCGGGCGGCAGCGTCACCGGCAGCGCGTACAGGCGAAACGCGTTGTCGCGGTTCAGGATCTGCGCGAGCCGCTTCGGCAGCGTCGCGTAGAGATCGGTGACCGACAGCACGCTCGGCAGCGCGACGAAGTGCGGCACTTCGAGCGCGATGTTGCGGCCCACCCCCTGCGCGCGCAACGCATCGTCGAGCGCGTGGTGGCTGTGCTCGACCGATTTCACGTTGACGTGCGCGGCGCGCACGAACTGCTCGAGGCTCAGCGCCGCGCCGGCCGGCACCCCGCGCCGGCGCGCCGTCATGCACACGTAGGTTTCCTCGAACAGCACCTGGTGGCGCGTGCGCGACATCAGCTCCGGAAGGTTGCCGATCGCGAAGTCGAGCCGGCTCGCGCGCAGCGCTTCCTCGATCTCCTCCACCGGCAGCGGCTGCACGCTCAACGTCACGCGTGGCGCGCGTTCGCGCAGCGCCTGGCAGATCGCCGGCAGGTACGCCATCTCGCCCGCATCGGACAGCGACAACCGGAACGTACGCGTGCTGGTGGCCGGATCGAAGCGCTCCGCATAGCGCAGCGCGACCCGCACCATGTCGAGCGCCTTGCCGACGATCCCCGCGAGCTCGAGCGCGACCGGCGTCGGCTGCATCCCGGCGCGCGTGCGCACGAACAGCGGATCGTCGAACAGCGTGCGCAACCGGCCGAGCGAATAGCTGACGGCGGGCTGCGACAGCGCGAGCCGCTCGCCGGCCTTCGTCAGGCTGCGTTCCTCGACGATCGCCTGGAATACGCGCAACAGGTTCAGATCGAGATGATCGACCGACGTCATCGTAACCTCCATCATTTGCCGCATTTATCTGATTGGTAATTTTAGATCAATTTGACGGATATATAGCAGAAGACGAGACTGGTCTCCCGACGCTGCACCTTGAGCGCAGCCCGATTTCGCGACTCTTTCCCCACGACGACGATGAGCGACATTGCCTACCAGACGATCGACACCCGCGCCTTGCATGGTCTCGCGCAGCCCGACCGCATCGCGCCCGCGATGTATCACGATCCCGCGCTGTTCGAAGCCGAGCTCGACCGCATCTTCTACCGCACCTGGATCTGGGTCGCGCACGAGAGCGAGCTGCCGAACCCGGGCGACTTCATCACGACGACGATCGGCCGCCAGCCGGTGATCGTCGTGCGCGACAGGACCGGCGAGATCAACGTGCTGCAGAACCGCTGCCGCCATCGCGGCGCGACCGTGTGCGAATCGCACAAGGGCAACGCGAAGGGCTTCACGTGCCCGTATCACAGCTGGTCGTACGCGCTCGACGGCACGCTGCGCGCGCTGCCGTACGGCGACGGCTACGAAGGCGTGTGCGAGAAAGGCGACCTGCCGCTCGTGAAGCTGCGCGTCGGCGTGTACCAGGGGCTGGTGTTCGCGAGCTTCAACGATGCGATCGAGCCGCTCGAGGATTTCCTCGGCGGCGCGAAGCCGTGGATCGACCTGTTCATGAAACAGGGCGCCGGCTACCCGATCAAGGCGAACGGCGAGCACAAGTTCAAGTTCAAGGGCAACTGGAAGATCCAGCTCGAGAACACCACCGACCTCTATCACTTCCCCGTCGTGCACAAGTCGTGGATGAAGTCGATCGACGACGAGACGGCCGCCGCGATCACGAGCTTCATGACGAGCGACGACGCGTTCTGCCGCGGGCTCGGCAACGGCCACAGCCTCGCGGTGCTGATGCCCGAGCTGATCGATCTCGACGAGGACGACGGCGCGCCGCTGCCCGAGCGTTTCGCGCCGCTCGCCGAGAAGCTCGCCGAGCGCCATGCGCCGGACGAAGTGCGCCGCATCGTGCGCTCGCTGATGGGGGTCGGCTTCAACCTGAACCTGTTCCCGAACCTCGCGCTGTCGATGGCGTTCTTCCGCGTGCTGCGGCCGATCTCCGCGAACGAGACCGAGATCCGCCACGTCGCGCTCGCGATGGACGGCGGCCCCGACGAAGCGAACCGCGAGCGGCTGCGCATTCACGAGCACTTCCAGGGCCCGTTCGGCTTCGGCAGCCCCGACGACGCGGAAGCGTGGGAGCGCGTGCAGCGCGGCGCGCATGCGGGCCCCGACGTGCCGATTCTCGTGAACCGCGGGCTGAACCGCGAAACGACCGCCGCGAACGGCGAGAAGACCGCGCATGCGACCGACGAGACGGGCATGCGCGAGGCCTACCAGCAATGGCGCAAGATGATGGAGCAACAATGATGGACGACCGCAACGCCCTCCTTTCCGAGCAGACCTTCGCCCGCGCGGTCGAATTCGTGTGGCGCGAGGCCGAGATGCTCGACCGCCGCGACTATCGCGCATGGCTCGACCTGTGGGATCCGGCCGGCCACTACGTGGTGCCGATCGATCCCGATACGACCGACTTCGCGGCGACGCTGAACTACGTGTTCGACGATCAGGACATGCGCGAGAAGCGCGTGCAGCGCATGGTGTCCGGTTACTCGGCATCGGCCACCGACGCCGCGCGCACGGTGCGCACCGTGTCGCGCTTCACGCTCGACAGCAGCAGTGCCGGCACCGTCGAGCTGAAATCCGCGCAGGTCGTGGTCGCGTACAAGCGCGGCGTCGCCACGCTGTTCGCGGCCGACGTCACGCACAAGCTGCACGTCGATGCCGACGGCGAGATGCGGATCGCGGAAAAGGTCGTGCGCCTGATCGACTCGACCGAAGCGCTCAGCGCGATCGGCTTCCTGCTGTAAGCGGCGGCCGGTTCGCCGCCGAATCGGCAACGGTGAACCGGTCACCTTCACCTTTCCGGACGACCATGCCCACACTCGAAGTTTTCCTGCCGGCCGGCCATGACGACGCGCGCAAGGCCGAGCTGATCGCGCGGCTCAGCGGTGCGACCGTCGACGCGATCGGCGCACCGATCGAATCGGTGCGCGTGCTGCTCACCGAATTGCCGGCCACGCAGATCGGCCTTGGCGGGCGCACGGCCGCCGACGGCGCGCCGCCGTCGCTGCCGGTGATCGTCGCGATCCTGATCGCCGGCCGCACCGACGAGCAGAAACGTGCGTTGATCGCCGCGCTGTCCGACGCCGCCGCGAACGTGCTCGATGCGCCATTGCAGGCGACACGCGTGATCATCAAGGACATCCCGAACACCGACTTCGGGATCGGCGGCCAAACCGCGCGGGCGTTGGGGCGCTGATCGTGCGCCGCGCGTCGCTACCCTGCCGTGGCGTGCGTGTCGGCGAGCGGCAGCGTCACGCGGCAGTCGAGCCCGCCGCCTTCGACCGGGCTCGCGCCGATGCGCCCGCCGTGGCGCGTGACGATGCTCTTGCACAGCGACAACCCGATGCCGTTGCCGCCGGCCTTCGACGACGAGAAGCCGTCGAACAGCCGGTCGTGCGCGTCCTCGGCGATACCCGGCCCGTTGTCGATCGCGCGCAGTTCCGCCTGCCCGCCGACGTTCGCGGTGCCGAGCGTCAGCGTGCACGGCGCGCGCTCGCAGCCGGCGAATGCCTCGATCGCGTTGAACGCAAGGTTGAGAATCACCTGCCCGATCAGCACGCGTTCACATCGGATCGGCAGCGGCGCAGCGGCCTGCACGATCGCGACCGTCACGCCCGCTTCCTTCGCGCGCAGCTCGATGAAATACGCGACGTCGGCGAGGATCTCGCGCAAGTCGGCGAGCGCGACGACCGGCTCCCGCTTCACGATGAACTCGCGCACGCTCTTGATGATCAGCGCCGCATGCTCGGCCTGCCGATCGGCGCTGCGCAACCCCCAGATCGCATCGTCGACGGCGCCGCGCGCGTTCAACCGCTGCACCGCGCCCTCGATGAAGTTGCGCACGGCCGCGAGCGGCTGGCTCAGCTCGTGCGCGATCACGCTCGCCATCTCGCCCATCGCGTTGTAGCGCCCCGCGTATTCGAGCATCCGCGCCTCGGCGCGCCGGGCGTTCTCGATCGCGACTTCGTCGCTCACGTCGCGGAACTGCACGAGCAGCCCGTCGAGATCGCCTTCGATCTCGACCTGCCGGCACAGAATGCGCAGCCAGCACGGCGAGCCGTCACGCCGCACGATCCGGTAGCGCTGCGGCGCGGACGGGTGCGCCGACGGCGCGTCGCGCAGCTGCGCGACGAGCCGGTCGCGATCGGCCTCGGAACAGTAGTCGAGCACCGCGCCGAGCGCTTCGTCGGGCGCGAGCCCGAGCACGCGGCGGCCCGACTCGCTGATGAACTGCACGCCGCCATGCGGCGTCACGACCGCGATGCCTTCGTCGAGGTCCTGCATGAATTCGCGCAGCCGCGCCTCGTAGCGGTGCAGCTGCTGGCGGACCGCCTCTTCCGCGCTGATGTCGCGGAACTGCACCATCACGACGTCGCGCCCACCCAGCGGCACGTAGGTCGCGGTGGCCTCGGACAGCATGTCGACGCCCGTTCGCGATCGATAGCACCATTCGTACACCTGCGGCCCGTCGACGAGCGCGCGATCCCATGCGCCCACCGCGATCTCGCGCCGGTATTTCGGTTCGGGGCGCGTCATGTCCGGCGCCTTCAGCGGCAGCAGCTCCTCGACGGAAAAGCCGAGCGCGATGCACGCGGCGCGGTTCGCCCACACGATCGCCTTCGTCTGCGCATCGTGCAGCAGCACGCAGGTGGTCAATGCGTCGAGCAGCCGGTGGAAATCGTCTTCGTCGGGGAAACTCATGATCGGCGGAATCGGATGAAGGCGCGCGGCGTCGCGCGGCCGGAGGTCCAACATAGCACCGGCGTGCGCGGCCCGCATCTGAAGATTTCTTTAGTCCGGCACGGAGCGACACCAGTCGCGCGGCCCTACGCACCAATTGCTGCGTGTTTTCGGCGTTTCTAGACTGGCTGCATCGTCTTGCCCCCGCAATCGAACCCCATCCCCAGGAGACAGTCATGCCCAACGCCGCCCTCGCCATCGACGCCGCGCCCCCCTCGCCGCATGCGGTCCGCGAAGCGGCCGCGCGGGTGTCGCCGCTCGACGCGGTGCTCGAGATCGTCGCCGCGCGCCGCGACGAATTCGACCGCCTGTCGCACGTGCCGCGCGACGTGATCGCGCTGTTCAAGGAAGCCGGCCTCTATCGCGCGGGCACGCCGCGCCGCTTCGGCGGCGATGCGCTCGCGCCGACCGCGTTCCTCGACATGATCGAGCGAATCGCGACCGCCGACGGATCGGCCGCGTGGGTCGCGAGCTTCGGCTCGGCCAACGTGTATCTCGCCGCGCTGCCGCTCGCGACGCAGGCCGAGCTGTACGCGAGCGGCCCCGACCAGGTGTTCGCGGGCGGGCTGTTCCCGGTGCAGCCGGCACAGGCGGCGCCCGGCGGCTGGCGCGTGAACGGCACGTGGAAGTTCGCGAGCGGCTGCAAGGGCGCCGACTGGCTCGGCGTCGGCATCGCCGTGCCCGGCGCGCAGGACGCCGCGCCGAACAAGCCGCGCACGGCCGTGTTCCGCGCCGCCGACGTCGCGATCGTCGAGAACTGGAGCGTGGTCGGGATGCAGGGCACCGGCAGCCACGACCTGCGCGTCGACGACCGCTTCGTGCCCGAAGCCTGGACCTTCGTGCGCGGCGGCGAGCCGACCGTCGACGAGCCGCTGTACCGCTATCCGACCGTCGCCTATGCGGCGCAGGTGCTCGCCGTGGTCAACCTCGGGCTGGCGCGCGCGGCGCTCGACGTCGTGAACCGGATGTCGGGCGGCCGCCAAACGACGACCGGCGCACCGCGCCTCGCCGATCGCGCGTACTACCGGATCGAGCTCGCGAAGGCCGAGGCGCAGCTGCGCTCGGCGCGCGCGTTCTTCTACGACGCGACCGACTCGGTCTGGCAATCGATCCTCGCCGGCAACCCCGTGACGGCCGAGCAGGTCAGCCTGCTGCGGCTCGCGGCCACGCAGATCGCCCGCGAAGGCGCGAGCGTCGTCGAGCGCGCGTACCGGCTCGGCGGCACGGCCGCGATCTATCGCACGCATCCGCTGCAACGCCTGCTGCGCGACGCGATGGTCGTCACGCAGCACGCGTTTCTCGGCGAAGGCAACTTCGACGGCGCGGGCGCGGTGTTCACCGGCGTCACGCCGTTCCCCGGCTATCTGTAATCCGCGTCGCTCGATGTCGACGACGCCGCCCCCTTTCTTCAGGAGAACCTGTCATG
The DNA here is from genome assembly GCF_052045245.1 of Burkholderia sp. 22313. NCBI lineage: Bacteria > Pseudomonadati > Pseudomonadota > Betaproteobacteria > Burkholderiales > Burkholderiaceae > Burkholderia > Burkholderia sp. 22313. The sequence goes on along the minus strand of NZ_JBQEON010000016.1, from coordinate 62,035 downwards.
TCCGATTCGAATCCGCTGCCGCTGCGCGTGCTGTTCTGCTGCGGCGTGTCGCAAAACTTCTTCGACCTGCCGCGCGAGAAGATCGGCGAAGTGTGGCAAGCGTACGGCGCGATGCTCGCCGCCGTCGAGGCAATGCCCGGCGTGCGCGTGCTCGGCGTGATGGATGACGATCGCCTCGTCGTTGGCCAGGCCGACAGCGCGCCGTGGACGTTCTACATCATGGCCGACGTCGCCGATTTCGACACGACGGTGGCCGTGTGCAACCTGTATCGCACGACGCCTGTCGGCGAATACAACCTGTGGCGCTACGGCAAGATCGAGGCGCGCGTCGGCCGTGCGCTGACCGTGCCGCCGGCCGCGAAGCCCGCGGCGTGAGGCGCGCGATGAGCGAATCCGCTTCGACGCGCGCGCTCGATGCGCTCGACACACTCGACGCGCTTGCGCGACGCGTGGCGGCGCTCGACGCCGAACGCGCGGTGCGCGCGACGATCACGCGCTACATGGCGCTGTGCGACGTGCCCGAGGATGCCGGCGACGGCGCGACGCTCGCCGCACTGTTCACGGCCGATGCGGTATGGGAAGGCATCGGCCCGCAGTACGCGCGCAAGTTCGGCCGCCTCGAAGGCACCGACGCGATCGTCGCGATGCTGCGCCGCTACCTGCCGCCCGATCCGCATTTCGCGGCGAACCTGCACTTCCTGACGTCGGAGTCGATCGACGTCGACCTCGCTCGCGCGACCGCGCGCGGCCGCTGGATCATGCTGCAGGCATCGCGCTATGCGGACGGCACGGCCGAACTGATCGCCGCGCGGCTGACGATCGATTTTGCGCCGGCCGACGACGGCTCGACCTGGCTGATCCGCCATTTCCGCACCGAGCGCGTGTTGAACGGCCCGTGGCCGCTCGCCGCCGCGCCGCGGTCCTGAACCCTTTCTCCCTGCTCGCACGCCATCGCACCATGACAGGCTTCATCGACACCTTCACGCTGGGCGGCCCGGGCCCAACGATCGCGATCAAGGACACGATCGACATCGCCGGCCATCCGACCCGCGCGGCCAGCCGCGCGCTCGCCGACGCGCCACCCGCCGCGCAGCACGCGGACGTGGTCCGCCTGCTGCTCGACGCCGGCTGGCAGATCGCCGGCAAGGCGAACATGCACGAGCTCGCGTTCGGCATGACCGGCGTCAACGACACCACCGGCACGCCGGTCAATCCGCAGGATCCGGCGCGCATTCCGGGCGGCTCGTCGAGCGGGTCGGCGTCGCTCGTCGGACTCGGCGTGGTGGACGCCGCGCTCGGCACCGATACCGGCGGCTCGATTCGCGGGCCGGCTGCATGCTGCGGCGTGGCGGGCCTCAAGCCGACATTCGGCCGCGTGTCGCGGCGCGGCGTCGCGCCCGCCGACACCACGCTCGATTGCGTCGGGCCGTTCGCACGCGAGCTGCGCACCCTCGCGGCCGTGATGGCGGCCATCGCGCCGGGCTTCGATCCGGCGCGCGCGGCCACGCCTGCTGCCGGCTGCACGATCGCCCGCGTGATCGTCGACGCCGAGCCGGCGATCGCCGCCGCGCTCGACGCGGCGCTCCGTGCGGCGGGCCTGCGCGCGCACGATGTCGTGCTCGACGCAATGCCCGACGCCTTCACCGCGGGGCTCGCCGTCATCAATGCGGAAACGTCGCGCGCGTTCGGCCATCTCGTCGAAACCGGCAAGCTCGGCGCGGATCTCGATGCCCGGCTGCGCATGGCCGCGAACACGACACCGGCCGCGCTCGCCGAAGCCGAAGCCGTGCGCGCACGCTTCACCGCACAGGTCGACGCCGCGCTCGAACACGCGGACGTGCTGGTGCTGCCGACACTGCCCGCGTTGCCGATCACGCTGGCGCAGGCACGCGACGGCGTGTCGGTCATCGCGATGTCGTCGCTGATCCGGCCGTTCAACCTGAGCGGCCATCCGGCGCTCAGCCTGCCGCTGCCGCTCGCGGGCACCCCGTTGAAGGCCGGGCTGCAGATCGTCGGACGCAAGGGCGCGGACGAACAGGTGTGCGCGATCGCGGCACACTTCGAAGCGGCACTCGCCGCATGAATCACGATGCGGGCGCGGCGGTACGCTGCACGCGCCCGCGAACCAGGGAAGCACGCACCATGTCAGATCGAGTCGTTCTCGTCACCGGCGCCGCGCGCGGGCTCGGCGCCGTCATCGCCGAACGCTTTCATGCAGCCGGCTATCGCGTCGCGCTGGCCGACATTGCCGCCGATGCCATTCACGCGCATGCGCACGACCTCGATCCGAGCGGCGAACGCGCGATCGCGCTGCCGCTCGACGTCACGTCGAAACGCGATTTCGAGGCCGCGCGCGATGTGCTCGTCGCGCGCTGGGGCACGATCGACGTGCTCGTCAACAATGCGGGCGCATCGAAGGTCGTGCCGGCGATGGACATCACGGCCGAGCAGTTCGACCAGGTGATCGACGTGAACCTGCGCAGCGTGCTGTTCGGCTGCCAGGTGTTCGGCCAGTACTTCGCGACGCGTGGCGCGGGCCGCATCGTCAACATCGCGTCGCTCGCCGGGCAGAACGGCGGCTCGGCGACGGGCGCGCACTATGCGGCCGCGAAGGGCGGCACGCTGACGCTGACCAAGGTGTTCGCGCGCGATCTCGCCGCGCAGGGCGTGACCGTCAATGCGATCTCGCCGGGGCCGCTCGATCTGCCGATCGTCCATGAAAGCGTCGCGCCGGAAAAATTGCGGCAGGTGCTCGCGAGCCTGCCGGGCGGCAAGCTCGGATCGGCCGGATTCGTCGCGGATGCGGCCGTGCTGCTCGCGGCGGGCGATGCGCATTTCGCGAACGGCGCGTGCTGGGATATCAACGGCGGGTTGTACATGCGCTGAACGGCGGCAGGCATCGCGCGCGCGGTGCGTGTGCCTGGCGTGCCGTGTGCGCGCCAACCTGTCCGCGTATGCGCAGGACCCGCTAGCGCGACGACTCCCCGTCGTCGCCCCACACGACCATCACGTCGCGCACCAGCGCGGCGATCGACGTCGCGCCGAGCTTCTCCTTGATGCTGGCACGATGGACGTCGACGGTCTTCACGCTGATCGACAGGTCCGACGCGATCTGCTTGCTGCCCTTGCCGTCGACGACACCGCGCAGCACCTCCTTCTCGCGCGCGGTCAGCGCATCGAGCCGCTGGCGCAGCGCGCGGTGCCGCTGGTCGACCGCGTGCCGCTGGTGCGCGAGCCGCAGCGCGCGTTGCACGCGCTCGAGCATCTGCTGCGAGTTGTATGGCTTCTCGACGAAATCGATCGCGCCGTTCTGCAGCGCACGCACCGACATCGGAATGTCGCCATGACCGCTGACGAAGATCACCGGCAGCGTCGCGCCGCGCGCGTTCAATTCCGCCTGCACGTCGAAGCCGCTTTTCTCCGGCATCCGCACGTCGAGCACGAGGCAGGCGGGCAGGTTCACGTCGAAGCGCGCGAGAAAGTCGGCCGCATTCGCGAACCCTTCGGACGCGATGCCGACCGATTCGAGCAACCAGGCAAGCGACGTCCGCATGCCGCTGTCGTCGTCGACGATGTATACGATCGGAGCGGGTGACGTCATCGGGTGTCTCGCAAGATATCGGTATTGGCATCGCACGCGCCGCGTGTGAAGCCGGCGTCGTTCGTCGGGGTGTGCGGCACATCATAACGAGCCGGAAATGCGCTGAATACCCCTTTACGTACCGCACCGGCGCGCGATCGCATTTTTTCCGCGCGCCGCGCCGCGGATCTAGGTAGAACCTTTAGACGCGTTGGCGGGAACGCCCGCTTCATCGTCAATCGTGCGAATGTTCACCGGCTTTTTCGCGACGTACGCTTGGGTCAACCGTCGACGATCCGCTGCCGCATCCATCGCCTGCACGATCGCCGCCCCCACTCACCCAGGAGCGCCCATGTCCGCAACGACCGATACCCCGCAACCGGCGCGCGCCGAACCCACCGACGCGCAAAAGGCCTTCCGGCAAGCGATGGCCCACCTCGGCGCGGCCGTCAACGTGATCACCACCGCGGGGCCGCACGGCCGCTGCGGGATCACCGCGAGCGCCGTCTGTTCCGTCACCGACACGCCGCCGACGCTGCTCGTGTGCCTGAACCGGTCGAGTGCGATGCATGCGATCTTCGAGCGCAATCGTCACGTCTGCATCAACGTGCTGCCGGCCGAGCACGAACTGCTCGCGCGGCATTTCGCGGGGCTCACGGCGTTGCCGATGGAACGGCGCTTCGAACTGCCGGTATGGGATCGCGGCGAGCAGGATGTCCCCGTGCTGCGCGACGCGCTCGCGAGCCTGCAGGGCACGATCGCCGAGATGAAGGAAGTCGGCTCGCATTCGGTGATGTTCATCGAGGCGACGTCGATCCGCGTGCGCCACGATGGCGACAGCCTGATCTATTTCAGCCGCGCGTTTCATCGCGTGTCGCGTGCTGCCTGCGTGCAGCCGTAGCGGCAACGATCCAGGGCTCGCCGGACGCGCGCGCACGCAGTGCTACGCGGACGGAGCCCGTAACGCGCGCTGTCCTGCGGCGAGCGCCGCGCCCGCGAACAGCGTCAGCGCCGAATACACGAGACCGCGCGCGAGACCCGCGCTGTCGGACACCCAGCCGATCGCGACCGGCCCGGCGATCTGCCCGAACGCGAAGATCGTCGTGAACGCGCTGATCCCTTTCGCCCAGCCTTCCGGCGGCAGGTTGTGACGCACGAACGCGGTCGTCGCCGCGACCGCCGACAGGAACGTCGCACCGAACAGCACGCCCGACGCGAACGCGGCCGCCGGATGCACGAACAGCGCCGGCATCAGCGTCGCGACGCCGAGCAGTGCATTGAGCACCGCGAGCGCCTGGCCGCCGCGCATCCGGTCGAGCAGCCCCGACCACAGTCGCGCCGACACGACGGTCGCGACGCCGAGCATCACGTAGAACGCGGACACGATTGTCCCGCTCATGCCCGCGCCGCGCAGCAGCGCGACGATGAACGTCATGTAGCCGATATAGCCGACGCCGAACAGCCCGTAGGCCGCGAGCGCGAGCGCGAAGCGCGCGGCGCTCGCGGTCGACGCGGGCGCGGCGCCGTCTCGCCGCGCGGCCGGTGCCGCGTGTGCGCGCTCGATGCGGCGCGCCGCCGCCACGGCCACCGCCGAAAAGAGCACGCACGCGAACGCGAGCGCGAACCACGCCGGCTGCCAGCCGTGCGCGCGATGCACGAGCGTCGCGGGCACGAGCAGTGACGACGCGACGATGCCCCACCCCGTGCCGCCGTAGTAGAGCCCGAGCAGCAGCCCCGCATCGCGCGGCGACGCCGACGCGAGCCGCGCGGCCAGCACGCCGCCGCTGATGAAGATCAGCGCGCTGCCGACGCCCGTCGCGAGCCGCTCGACGAGCAGCGCGTTCATGCCGGACGTGAGCCCGCAGGCGGCCATCAGCACCGCGGTCAGCGCGCAGCCGGACGCGAGCAGCGTGCCGGCGCGCCAGCGCCGCGACAGGAACGGAAACGTGAGTGCGCCGATCAGGTAGCCGGCCGCGTTGGCCGTGTTCAGCGCGCCGGCCTGCGCGAAGGACCAGCCGAGATCGGCCTTCATCGGCGGCACCAGCAGCGCATACGAGAAGCGCGCGAGGCCGAGCGCGATCGCGCTGCCGAGCGACAGGCCGATCGCGAGCCGCCACGCGGCCAGTCGGTCGGGTTCGGTGGCGCCGGCGTCCGGCCGTGCTCGGCCGGCGTGCTCCGGTTGCGGCGCTGCGCGCATCGCGGTGTCTCCGTCGTGGTTCGGGCCCGGTACGGGCCTGGCGCCCGCAACGCCGACGCGGCGCAACAGACCGGCGATCTGGAACCTGGGCCGTGGCGTCGTCGATGCGGAAACCGTCTTGTCGATGGCGTGCGCCGGTCCGGACAGCCGACGCGTGCGCGCCGATCGGCCGATGATACTTGACCCGCCGCGAGACCGGTGCGCACCGCGCGGCGAGACGGCGTCGTGCCCGGCGAGATCGCGACGCACGTCACCGGCCTGCAGGGTTCGATCGTGTTCGACGGCGCGTTCGCCGTCTGACCGTGGAATCAGGCGTCGGCGGCCGCCGCGTCGCCGAGCCACTTGAACATCACGAGGCAATCGACGAAGCCGAGCCGCGCATGACGATACGCGCGCGGCAAGCGGCCGACGATGTCGAAGCCAAGCTTCTGCCACAGCGCCACCGCCACCTCGTTCGTCGCGACCACCGAGTTGAACTGCATCGCGAGGAAGCCGCGTTCGCGCGCGACCTGCTGCGAGTGCTCGCACATCAGACGCGCGACGCCCTTGCCGCGCGCGGCTTCGCTGACCATATAGCCGCAATTGCACACGTGATTGCCGGGTCCGGCCGCATTCGCCTTCAGATAGTACGAGCCGAGCAGCACGCCGTCCTCCTCGGCGACCCACGTGCAGAGCGGCGCATCGAGCCACAGCGCGCGGGCGGCTTCACGCGTCGGCGCCGGATCGAATGCGTAGGTCTCCTGCGCGGCGACGATCGCGCGGTACGTGGGCCAGAAGCGGGGGAAGTCCTCTTCGGTCATCGGGCGAAGCGTGATCATGCGGGTTCTCTCGTGATGGGGTTGGGGGTAACGCAGGGGGCTACGCAGGCGGCATCGCACAGCGTCAGTGCGCGCCGCCGTATCGCAGCAGACCGCTGCGATAGGTGCCTGACGGCACACCATACCAGCGCTTGATGCCTGCGAGAAACCCGGCAGGTCGCTGAAGCCGAGCCGCTCGGCCACCTCGGTCAGCGACAGGCGCGGATCGCCGAGCCCGCTTGCAACCATGCGACACCCTCTTGCCAAAACCGGCCGTTTATTTTTTTCCGACACGCACGGCCGGCATGATCTCCGCACGCCTCGGCGCAACGCCGCGGCGGCTATCCCACCAAGGCGGAGAAATTAATGAAAAGAAGCCACACCCTCAAGACGCTGGCCCTGCTCTGTTGCCTGGGCGTCCAGTGCGCGACGTCGGCATTCGCGGACGAACCGAAGAAGGTTGCGTTCGTCGACACGGGCAATACCGGGCGCAGCGTGATGGCCGAGGCGATCGCCGGGCAACTGATCGCGCAACGGCATGCGCATATCGCGGTGATCTCGCGCGCCGTCGACGAGGATCCGTATGACGAAAAGCCCGAGGAAAACGGCGTGATCCTGATGAAGCGGCGCGGGATCGACACGTCCGCGCATCGTTCGGTGCAACTGAGCGCGAACGACATCAAGCACTCCGACGTGATCCTGACGATGACCGACAAGCACAAGGAGAAGGTGCTCGCGCTCTATCCGTCGGCCGCCGGCAAGGTGTTCACGCTCGCCGAATACGCGACCGGCGCGCACAAGGACGTGCCCGATGCATGGGGCAAGCCGATCGACTTCTACGAATCGGTGACCGCGCAGCTCGACGCCTTCATCCCGGCCGCGCTCGACAAGGTCGCGGCGGCCGCGCCCGCGAAGCAGTAACACGGTTGCACCCGCCGGGTGGCCCGTCGCGTCGAGCGGCGGGGCGCCGGCGGGTCGGCTGTTCGATCAGTCCCTCCCCGCACGGCGCGTACCCCGGCGCTGTATCGCACGCTGTCGCCGAACGGCAACCCGACATTGAAGACCCTGCTCGCCGTGCTCAAGACGGTCGGCCTGCGCCTGTCCGTCGTCCCCGCGCAACCGGCCGCATCCGCACACGCCTGACGCCGCGCCCGCGTTTCAAGGCTGCACCATCCACACGAGCAGCATCGCCGGCGGCGCCGTGCTCATCCCCGCGGGCGGCTGCTCGATCCTCGGCTCGACGTTCAACGCCTGCGCGATCGTCGCCGCATCGTCGACCGTCGTCGTATGCACGATCGTCATCAGCCGCACGGGCCGATGCAACGTCTCGCGATACAGCGCGCCGTACCACAGCGGCCGCATGCCGAGCGCATCCTGCAGCACGTACGGATAACGCCACAACCGCAGCACGAGGCGGCTGTCCGGACGGGCCGGATCGACCCGCACGAACACGCGCCGCGTACTCTCGCCGTGCGTGTAGCGCGGCAGCACGGGCAACGTCTCGGCCGGCGCCTGCGGCAGCAGCCAGCGCAGCGCGGTGGCGGGCGACCAGGGCGTCGCGCGCTGCCAGCCGGCGAGCGACAGATGGCGATCGAGCGTATCCGACGTCGCGCACCATTGCAGCGGCAGATATTCCTCGCGATCGCCGCCGATCTCGGTGCGCCACGTCGGCACGCGCTGCCATCCGCCGCGCAGCCACTGGTCGACGGTCATCGCGACGACGTCGCCCACGTGCGGCCGCGCCGCACGATCGAGCTGCCATTGCGCGGGCACCGTCCACACGCCGGCCGTCGCGAGCACGACCAGCACCGCGACGAGCGCGCCCCGCGGCTGCACGTGCTCGCGCACCTGCCAGTACGCATAGGCGCCCGCCAGCACCGCGAACCACGCCAGCCCAAGGCTCCAGCCGCCGAGCAGGCCCGACAGCCACGTATCGCCGACGTACAGCCGCGCGAAACCGCCGAGCACGATCCACAGCACCACCGCCGTCACGACCGGGATGCGCCACAGCACGGGCCGGTCGCGCGTGACGACCCAGCCGATGCCGCTGCTCGCGAGCATCGCGAACGCCGCATCGGCGTCCGGCAGCGGCATGTGCGGCGCGCCCGGCGGCAGGCTCGCGGGCGTCGTGCCGGGCAGGCCCACGCCGAACGCCGGCACGAGCACGATCGCGATGCCGACCGTCGCGAGCCACCACGCCGACGTCACCCAGCAGCGATGAATCATCAGCCAGACGAGAAACGCCGCCGCGACGATCAGCCCCGTATCGTGGCCGTGCAGCACGGCGAGCGCGCGCATCGCGGCATCCACGGGCGGCGTGCGCAGGTTCTGCAGGAACGCATACAGCGTGATGTCGGCGTGCACCAGCGGATCGTTCGCGACGACGTCCTGCACGATGCCGGCGAACAGCCACACGCAGCCGACGAACAGCAGCGCGAACACGGGCACCGCGCCCGGCAGGCGACGTACCTTGCCGATCGTGTCGTGCAGCCAGCCGCCGACGCGCGGCCAGCGGCGCGCGCACCCATGCACGGCCGCGCCGGCCGCACGGCACAGCAACGGCCAGCCGCGCCGCAGCGCCAGGCGCACGCCGAACCACACGAGCGCGACCAGCGCGGCGACCACCAGAAGAATCGCGGCGACCCGCACGCTGATCGCGGCGGCCAGCGCCGCCGACGCACCGAACAGGATGCCCGGCGCGACGTGCACGGGCGCCCAGATCAGCGCGGACACGACGTTGACCGGATAGAACGTCCGGCGCGGCAGTGTCGCGCAGCCGACCACGACCGGCACGACCGCGCGCACCGGCGCCAGGAAGCGCGCGAGCACGATGCTCTTGATCCCGTGGCGCAGCACGAACTGCTCGCCGCGCGCAAAGGCGTCCGTGTAGCCCAGGCGGGTCCAGCCGTTGCGGATCGTGCCGCGGTAGTGGCGTCCGAGCTCGTAGCTGATGCCGTCGCCGACGACCGCGCCGGCTGCCGCGATGCCGATCGTCGCCCACGGGTCGAGCGCGCCCGCGCCGATCAGCGTGCCGGCCGCGAACATCACGGCGCCGGCCGGCACGACCGTGCCGATCAGCGCGATCGCCTCGGCACTGGCGGTGGCGAACACCACCGCCAGCACGAGTGCCGGGTGTGCGCCGATCGCGCCCAGCCAGGCGTGGATCGTGTCGCTCATCGCGGGCGGCGCGGCATGGCGGCACGGCGTGCCTGCACCGTGCCGACGCTGGCGTGGAAAAGGTTCATCGGAGGATGATGCGCGCGTTCGCGCCGGCCGTCGGCGTCAGTCGAACTCGTGCTGCCGCGCGTCGGCCTCGAGCGGCGCGTCGTGGTAACCGACCGTCGCGATCTCGCGCAGATAGCGCGCGAGGAACGCGCCAATCGACCCGGCCGCCTCGTACTGATGCACGTGGCGGAATTCATGCGTGAGCAGGCGCCGCGTGTCGTGACCGCGCAGCACGAACACCGCATGGCCGAGCGTCAGGCCGATCGTCCCGGGCGACAGCAGCCCGGTGTCGCGTGCGATCGCGCCCAGCGCCGGCGTGTCGGGAAACGGCAGCCGGTCGGCGACCACAACGCGGATCCGCTCCGGTTGCGCAACCCCCACGGTGCGCGCGTCGTCGGCCTGCGCGGGCGTCAGCGGCACGCCCTGTGCGAGCCCGTGCGCCGCCTGCGCGTCGGCCCATGCGACGGCATCGGGCAGCGCGGACGGCAGGATGTCGGCGAGATCGATCATCGTGGAGGCTCCTCGGGTCGGGACAAGACGGTGCAATCGGGCACCAGTTTATCTCTGAATCATGCCGGCCCGCGAGGCTCCGCGACCGCCCGACGGCGACAATTCCTCGGGAATACCCGCCCCCTCTGGCCCTATCACCTGTACCATTTCATGCCGATTATTTCGTTTCACGACACATTCCCCATCCGGATGTCTCAAAAAAGTTCCGCAGGTGCACCTTTTCCGGCTTCGGCGGAATATATTGGTCAGAAGAACGGCCGCGGCGGCAACCGGCAGCAGAGTCCGCGGCGTCATCCCGAAGAGGACGCGCGATGATCAGGGTAATTCTGGCTGACGATCATGCAGTCATGCGGGACGGACTGCGTCACATCCTGGAAACGGCCGGCGGCTTCGAAGTCGTCGGCGAGGCGAGCGACGGCGCGGCCACGCTCGCGCTGGCCGAGCGTCGCGCCGCCGACGTGCTGCTGCTCGACCTGTCGATGCCCGCGCCGACCGGCATCGAGCTGATCCGGCTGGTCAAGAAGCAGGCGCCGTCGCTGCGCACGCTGGTGCTGACGATGCATGCGGAGGCGCAGTACGCGGCACGCGCGTTCAAGGCCGGCGCGACCGGCTACCTGACGAAGGACAGCGCGACCGCCGAGCTCGTCGAGGCCGTCTCCAAGGTCGCGGCCGGCGGCGTGTACGTCAGCCCGTCGGCCGCCGAGAGCCTCGCGCACACGCTGCGCGCGCCGGCCGACCTGCTGCCGCACGAACGGCTGTCGGCGCGCGAACTCGACGTGATGCGCCGCATCGTCGCGGGCCAGACGGTCACGCGGATCGCGTCGGAACTCACGCTGAGCGCGAAGACGGTCAGCACCTACAAGACGCGCATTCTCGAGAAAATGGCGCTGCCGCACGAAGCCGCACTGGTGCGCTACGCGATGCGCCACGATCTCGACCTCGGTGTCGACGACGCATGATGACCGCATTCCGCTTTCGCTCCGCCCCCGCCGAAGCCGACGACGACGCGCCGGACCCGTCGCGCCTGTTCATGTCGTCGCTGCCGCCCGGCCGGCGCGAGCGGCGGCTCGCGATCGCGATGGTGATCGTGTCGGCCGTGATCTTCGTCTCGCTCGCGCCGTTCGCCGGCATGCCGCTCGCGCGGGTATGGGGCTTCATTCCCGCGTACCAGTCGGCGATCGTCGTCAACGACATGGTGACGGCCGGCCTGCTGCTCGGCCAGTACGCGATCCTGCGCGAGAAATCGCTGCTCGCGCTCGCGAGCGGCTACCTGTTCACGGGCTTCATGGCCGGCACGCACATGCTGACCTTTCCGGGGCTGTTCACGCCGACGGGCCTGCTCGGCGCCGGCGAACAGACCACCGCGTGGCTGTATCTGTTCTGGCACGGCGGCTTTCCGCTGGCGGTCGCCGCGTACGTGCTGCTGCGCGCCGCGCCGCGCACCCGGCCGCCGTCGCTCGAGCAGCGCCGCGCGGCGATTCCGGTCCTGCTCTGCATCGTGTCGGTCGCGGGCGCGACCGTCGCGCTCGCGCTGCTCGCGACCGCCGGCCAGGACCTGCTGCCGCGCATCATGCAGGGCAACCGGATGGCCGCGACGATGACGCACGCGATCACGACCGTCTGGGCGCTGAACCTCGCCGCGCTCGTGCTGATGTGGCGGCACCGGCGCCGCCATTCCGTGCTCGATCTGTGGGTGATGATCGTGCTCGTCGCGTGGCTGTTCGACATTGCACTGTCGGCGATGCTCAACCACGGGCGCTTCGACCTCGGCTTCTACGCGGGACGCACGTACGGCCTCGTCGCGTCGGGCGTCGTGCTGTTCGCGCTGCTGTTCGAGAACGGCCGGCTGCATGCGCAGACGGTGCGCGCGCTGGCCGGTGCGCGCTATCAGCATCTGCTCGTCGTGCAGAAGAGCGCGCAGCTCAACGAGGCAAACGAACGGCTCGAGCAACGCGTCGCGGCCCGCACCGCGCAGTTGAGTGCGTCGAACCGCGACCTGCGGCGCGAAGTCGAGGAGCGCGTGCGCGCGGAGCGGGCGCTGCAGGCGTCGCGCGAGGATCTGCGCGAAATCGCCGCGATCAGCGCGACCGCGCGCGAGGCCGAACAGCGCCGCATCGCGCGCGAACTGCACGACGAACTCGCGCAGACGCTCGCGACCTTCAAGAACGATCTCGAATGGCTGCTGGATCACGTGCCGCAGGACGATGCGTCGCTGGCCCGCAAGATCGCGACCATGCATGCGCTCGCGCGCGGCGCGGTGACGGCCACGCGGCGCATCGCGTCGGACCTGCGTCCGCTGATGCTCGACGACCTCGGCTTCGCGGCCGCGATGCAATGGCTCGTGGCGGATTTCCGGCACCGTCACGGGATCGCGTGCGCGCTGCACGTCGAACCGGGCGAGCTGCAGCTCGACGAACCGTATGCGACGGCCGTGTTCCGCATCGCGCAGGAGGCGCTCGCGAACGTCGCGCGGCACGCGGCCGCGTCGAATGCGAGCGTGGCGCTGGCTTATCGGGACGAGACGATCACGCTGACGATTCGCGACGACGGTGCGGGCTTCGATCCCGGTGCGCCGCGCAAGTCGGGATCGTTCGGCCTGGTCGGCCTGCGCGAGCGCGCGTACCTCGTCGGCGGCACGCTGCGGATCGATACGACGCTCGGCGAAGGCACGACGGTCGAGGTGGATATTCCGGTGGCGTCCGCGCATGTGGCGCTTGCGCATGACGGACGGGGGACGTCGCGGACGGAGGGGTAAGGCGGGCAAAGCAGCGGCGGCGGAATGCCGCTGCAGTGAGTGTCAGTGGTAGTGACTTCCCGCTGATGTCGACCGGCAAGGATCGTGACTCATTCGAGCTGCGCGTCGATCGACACCAATCGTCTAACCCGTCGTCTTCGCTGCACGCGCGGCTTTCAGCATCGTCCCAAGTTCGACCTGGACTTCTGCGGCGTCGACGTACTCACCTGTGCGCCGCGCCTCATCTGCCGACAACACGCCTTGCGCGACAAACTCGCGCTGCAAGCGCCGGCGTGCAATCGCATCGCGCAGCGTCGATTCGACGAACGCAGACAGCGTCTCGTTTTCCGCCAACACGGTTTGCGCTGCCTCGAGCAATGTCTGATCGATTCGAAGCGCGGACATCGTCGTCCTCGTGGCACTCTCCATGCATTTCAACCGCGTGCACGGTAGCACATCACGCCCGCGCCGCCACCATCCCCCGCTCCGAGCGCGTCCACGCGACCAGCGCACCGATCCCGAGCAACGCGAGGCACACGATCGGCACGATCATCGGCCCGAACGCGGTGCCCGTCACCTTGCCCGCGAACGGCATCAGGTTCTGGCTGAAGAAGCCGCCGAGGTTGCCGATCGAGTTGATCGCCGCGACGCTCGCCGCCGCGCGCGCGCCGGTGAAGTAGCGCGGCGGCATCGACCAGAAGCACGGATACAGCAGCGGGATGCAAGCGCCGCCGAGCACGAGCGCGATGAAGCGCAGCGGCGTCGACGGCAGCACGAGGCTCAGCAGGAAGCCGAGCGCGCCCAGCGCCGCGACGATCGCGATCGTGCGCAGGATGCTCTTCGCGCGCCGCAGCTTCGACGGCAGCCACACCAGCAGCACCACCGCGAGCGCCCACGGCAGCATGCTCAGGAAACCGTTCGTCGTGCTCGACACGCCGAACGATTTCACGAGCGTCGGCAGCCAGTACGTGACGCCGTACAGCGATGTCGACATCAGCATGTAGGTCGCCGCGAACAGCATCACGCGCGGATCGAGCAGCGCCTTCCACGGCTGCGCATGCTCGGCCTGCGCCGGCTTCTCGCGCTCCAGCGCGGCCGCGACGATCTGCTTCTCGCGTTCGTCGAGGAACGGCGCGTCGCGGAACGATGCCGGCAGCACGCGAAACACGACGATCGCGACGATCACCGCCGGAATGCCGGTCGCGATGAACACCCACTGCCAGCCCGCGAGCCCGCCCACGCCGTTCAGGCTCAACAGCACGCCGCCGACCAGCGAACCGAGCATGTTCGCGAGCGCGCTGCCGAGCGTGAAGATGCCGAGCACCTTCGCGCGGTAGCTCTGCGGGAACCACAGCGTCAGGTAGTAGATCACGCCCGGATAGAAGCCGGCCTCCGCGATCCCGAGCAGGAAGCGCAGCGAACAGAATGCGGGCATCGACGTCGTGAAGCCCATCAGCACGGTGATGAGGCCCCACGTCAGCATGATCCGCGCGAGCCACACGCGGGCGCCGTAACGATGCAGCGCGAGTGTGCTCGGCACTTCGAACAGCAGGTAGCCGATGAAGAACAGCGACGAGGCGAGACCGAACGCGGCCTCGGTCATCCCGAGGCTGTGCACCATCTGCAGTTTCGCGAAGCCGACGTTCTGCCGGTCGATGAACGCGATCAGGAACATCACGACGAGGATGGGCAGCAGGCGCCGCGCCATCTTCGACATGATGCGCTGCTCTTCGGCGGACGCGGGGTCCAGGGTTTCGGTGGCATTCACTGCGGGCTCCTCCGTGAATCGGTTGCTAGTCGGTTGCATCGGCGCCGCGCGCGACGAACGCGCGGGCGCGGTGGGGTTTAATGGAAATCGGGATCCGGAAACGGATGGCCGCCGCCGTCAGCCCGTCCGGTAGTCGTCGAGCATCGGCGCGAACATCTCGTGCCACGCTCGCGGCTTCGCCTTGATCGTGCCGGCGAGGTACAGGAATTCGACGTAGTCCATCAGCTGGTTCGGCCGCACCGAGAAGCGCGTGTCCGGCGCGGCAAGCATCTGCATCACGTCGTCATGCGACACGCCGACCCCCGACGACGACGCATACAGCGCGGCCGCCGCGCGCGGATCCCGCACGATCACGCGATTCGCTTCGTCGAGCGCGCCGAGAAACGCCGCGGCCAGCGCGGGCTCCGTATCGACGAGCCGCTTCGGCGCGAACACGACGTCGAGCGTCATCGGGCCGAGCACGTCGACCGAATTCACGACGCGACGAATGCCCGGCTGGCGCAACTCGAGCGTCGAGAACGGCGGCGACGTGAAGTGCGCGGTGACGCCGTTCTCGCGGCGGATCAGCGCCTGCATCGCCTGCGGATGCGGCAGGTTCACGGTGATCGAATCGAGCTGCGCGAAATGCGTCGCGCCGAGCTGCCGGCTCGCGACCATCTGCAGCACGACCGCCGATAGCGACGTGCGGATGCCCGGCACCGCGATCCGGTCGGACGACGTGAAGTCGCGCAGCGATGTCAGGCCCGGACGATTCGCATTGAGCGACAGCGACGTCGTCGACAATCCGCTGATGCCGATCACCTCGACGTTCGGAATCCCGCGCGCCCTCGCCCACAGCTCGATGAAGCCCGGCGCGCCGGCACCGGCGAAATCGAGCGTGCCGGCCATCATCGCGTCGTTGACGGAATTGCCGCCGTCGAGCAGTACCCATTCGACCGCGACGTCGCGCAGGCCGTGCCGTGCCGCGTGCCGCTCGAACAGGTGCTGCTTCTCCATCACGAGCAGCGGCAGGTACAGCACGCCATAGCCTTTCGAGATCCGCACCGTGCGCGGCGTCGCGCGCACCCGAGACGCCGCGCCGAGCATGCCCAGCGCGCCGAGGCCGGCGGCGAGCAACGCGCGGCGGCGCGCCGACGTCGTCATGCGCACGCCTCCGCACGACGCTCGGCAAGCGGCAACGCGACCGCCGGCGTCAGGCTTCGCCGCGCAATCGACCGCCCCCCCGTCGTGCCTGTGACATGCTGCATGTTGCCGTCTCCTCTGGTATTAATGCCGTCTTCGCTTGTTCCGGCTGAACACAGGTTATCGAGCGAGTCTGAGAAAATGCTGACATCCCGGCCTCGGGAAAACCCCTAACCTACCTATCTGCGAACGGCACCATGCGCATTCTCGTCGTGGAGGACGATGCCGAAATCGGCGCGGCGATCCGCAGCCGCCTCGCGCGACTCGGCCATGCCGTCGATCTCGAAACCGACGGTTCGACCGCGAACAGCCTGCTGCGCGTCGAGCGCTTCGACCTCGTCGTGCTCGATGCGAACCTGCCCGGCCTCGACGGCTTCGCGGTATTGCGCCACCTCCGCGCGTCGGGCAGCACGACGCCGGTGCTGCTCGTCACCGCGCGCTCGGCGATCGACGATCGCGTGAGCGGCCTCGGTCTCGGCGCCGACGACTATCTCGTGAAGCCGTTCGACTACCGCGAGCTCGACGCGCGCGTGCAGGCGCTGCTGCGCCGCAACAGCGGCCATGCGAACGACGTGCTGACGCTCGGCGGCCTCGTGATCGATCGCAGCAGCCGTCTCGCGGAACTCGACGGTCGACCGCTGTCGCTGTCGCGTCAGGAGTTCGCGCTGCTCGAGATCCTCGCGAGCCGGCCGCAGCGGATCTTCTCGAAGGACGAACTGCTGAACCAGCTGTTCAGCTTCGGCAACGAGCCGACCGCGAACGCGGTCGAGCAATACGTGACGCGCGTGCGCAAGAAGCTGCAGGGCAGCTCGGTCGAGATCCGCACCGCGCGCGGGATGGGGTATCAGATTGTCGCGCAGTAACTGGTTCCCGAGGACGCTGTTCGGGCGCACGCTGCTGTTCATTGCGCTCGTCGTCGCGACCGGCGCGCTCGCGCTGGCGGCGATCGCACGCTACTACGCGGGCGTCGCGGCCGAGCGCGCGTACGACCAGTTGCTCGCCGGCGCGTCGATCCAGGTCGCGGAGAACCTGTACGTGCAGGGCGGCGTGCTCGCGCTGAACCCGCCGGTCGCCGCGCTGTCGACGCTGTCGCGCTACGACCTGGTGTACTACAAGGTCGTCGACTCCCGCGGCGTCGTGGTGGCCGGCTACAACGATCTCGCCAGCCCCGCGACGCTCGCCGCCGCGAAGCAGGGCCCCGCGTTCGCGAACGCGGTCTACCAGGGTCACCGGATCCGCACCGCGACCATCGCGCGTTACATGCCGGAGGAAAGCACGCCGGGCTGGGCGCTCGTCACCGTTGCGCAGACAACCAACGCGCGGCAGCAACTGACGAACGACATGAGCCTCAAGGTGTGGACGCTGATCCTGCTGATGAGCGTGCTCGCGATCGGCGCGAGCGGCCTCGCGATCCGGCGCGGGCTGCGCCCGCTCGCGCAGATCGGCACGATCATCGCCGCGCGCGACCCGGCCGACCTGCGGCCGGTGGCCGTCGATACGCCGAGCGAGATCGACGCGATCATCGATTCGATCAACGGGCTGATGCACCGCCTGGCGGAGCGGATCAACGCGATGCAGCGTTTCATCGCCGACGCCGCGCACCAGATGCGCACGCCGCTCGCGCGGCTCGACGCGCAGATCGAGCTGCTCGACGGCGAGGACGATCCCGCGCGTCATGCGGCGCGCCTCGATGCGTTGCGTGCGACCTGCTCGGATGTCGGCCGCCTCACCGGGCAGCTGCTCAATCACGCGATGGTGATCCATCGCACCGAGGCCGTGCCGCTGCAACCGGTCGAACTCGTCGCGCTCGCGAAGGACGTGCTCGGCCGCGCGATTCCGCTCGCGGACGCGCGCGATGTGGCCGTCGCGTTCGCAAGCGATTCCGCGCACGCTTGGATCGACGGCGATGCGATCAGTCTGCAGGAAGCGTTGTCGAACGTGCTGCACAACGCGCTGCTGCACGGGCATGCGGACGATATCGTCGTGTCGGTCGCGACCTCGGGCAACGCAAATCAAGCGGTGACGCTGACCATCACCGACAACGGCCGAGGCATGCCGCGCGAGCACTGGGACGCGGCATTGCAGCCGTTCGTGCGGATCGCGCCGGACGGCACCGAGCACCGCACGGGGTCGGGGCTCGGGCTCGCGATCGTGCAGGAAGTGATGAAGGCGCACGGCGGGCGCGTGGGGTTCGCGTTTCCCGACGCGGGCGGGTTTGCGGTGGTGCTGACGTTTCCGCGTGGTACGGGAATAGATGGTGGCACAAACACGGGTGAATCGCGCAAACGTACAGGTGCCTGAAGTTCTTCAGCAGCACTGCAATGCGACGCTTGATTTCGGACACTGCTTCCGATGATTTCCCAAACAAGTCTGAAATCACGGCGAATTGAATCAAATATTCGAATCTGTCTTATTGCATGTCGTCGTTTCCAACCACCATCATGTTGACACCAATTCGCTGTGCCGAATGAGCGCGTGACAAACGCTCAAACACAGCGTCACCGTCTCAACATTGATGACACTGAGATTCTAATCATGCGTAAGGCTGCCGTACGTGACGGCGATCCGACTACGACTCGCGGATCGGTCATCGCTCACGCCTCCACCATCTATGATGGTGGGAAAAAGGTTGCACTGGATGGAGAAAGAGCAACCTGCGGCACTTGCAAGGGAGCATTCAAGATAGTCGCTACCGGGAAGGGTATCTCGGAAAAAGGACGCAATGTCGTCGTCGATGGAGACATCGTGATGTGCCCTTGCGGGGATAATCGCGCCATTGTCGGAAGCAACCCTGGTATTTTTCTGCAATCGAGCCGACGCCCATCAAATATCGCAGACACGACAGCCTCCATGGAGGCAAGTTTGTCATTCGTGGGCACGGAGTCATTCGATGAACGATTCGTGCTATACGATCCGACAGGAGTGGTCCTGTCTCATACCCCGTATGCCCTGCAGTTCGAAAACGGACGCATCGTGTACGGCACAACAGATCATTTCGGACGCACACACCAGATCGAATCCGGACAGCAGCCAGAACGAATCAAACTGTACGTAGCGGGATAACTATGGGGAATCGCACGCACATTTCTCCGGAAGGCGTGAAATATCGCCTTATCGCGGTTAAAGAGACTACGCCAACCACGGACAACGCCATCAAGAAGGTGATTTCCGACACGACAAGCGTCGAAGTGATCGTCAGCGATTCACGCTTGCGCAGCCGAGGTTCGCAATGGGGTCACGTGGCAATCGAGATTGACGGCATCGTGTATAGCCGCGCCCATGAAGAATACGTCAAGATCGATAAGAGTACCTACCTGAATGGTGGAATTGTATCGCTAGCAAACGGCTCGATAAGGACCAGTGGAAATTTATGGCGGGATAACCTTGGCTTGGTCGTGAGACTTTCGTTGGCCGAAAAAGAGAAGATCCGGAAGGAACTCGAACGACGTGTCGCTATTGATCGAGCGTTCAAAAGAACATACCCTCATTCCAGCACGTATAGTATTTTCAACAACAGTTGCTCGTCCAACGTGGCCGACGTACTTGAATCAATCGGCATCCTCGCCCATGATCCACGCTGGCTCCCGACGCCCGTGACACCGGCGGAATTATCGGCGGTGCTCGAAAAATCAAAGCGGGTTGCGCAAAAGAATCACTATCCGAAGCGCCCAGATCAATGACCATCCGCTACATCGCCCTCGGAATCATGCAAATGCTGCTGATTGCAACTGCAGGCTGGCTCAGGCGCCTAGCATGGCCAGACATCGACTTTCTCGACGACCCCGGGGAGTGGTCGCCCATCATACGGTTTTCCTTTTACTGCCTCGCAGGATGGTTCGCAACTGTCGTACTCGCAATCGCATTCGCAGTATCGGACAAGCAGAACAGATCCATGATCGTTTTGTTTCTCGTCGTCACGCTTCCTTCCGTCGAACTTCTGGCGCTGCTGTTGTTCGCATGGTGAGCACGGCTACCCGATGACAGGAAACACGGTCGAACGCGCTGCTGCACGGGCATGCGGACGATATCGTCGTGTCGGTCGCGACCTCGGGCAACGCAAATCAAGCGGTGACGCTGACCATCACCGACAACGGCCGAGGCATGCCGCGCGAGCACTGGGACGCGGCATTGCAGCCGTTCGTGCGGATCGCGCCGGACGGCACCGAGCACCGCACGGGGTCGGGGCTCGGGCTCGCGATCGTGCAGGAAGTGATGAAGGCGCACGGCGGGTGCGTGGGGTTCGCGTTTCCGGACGCGGGCGGGTTTGCGGTGGTGCTGACGTTTCCGCGGGCAACATCGACGCGCGCAAGCAAAGCTTAGGTTCACCGAAGATCGCGCGACACGCCGATCGAAAATGATGGCGCGCCAGGCGCGCAGTCGCCACCGCCTTCAACCGGACGCCCTTCGAATGCGCGTCGCCCGACACTTCGGCGCGCCGCGTGCCGTTCGCTACGCCTTGTGCGTCGACAACAAGATACTCGTCTCCGTACTCGCGATCCCGTCGATCAGCCGGATCGCGCCGAGCACGCGATCGAAATGCTCGAGCGAATCGGCGTGCAGCTCGGCGACGAGATCCCAGCGCCCGTTCGTGCTGTGGATCGACGCGATGTTCGGATGCCCGCGCAGCACCTTCACCACTTCCGCGCCGCGATTGCCCTGCACCGCGATCGACATCAGCGCGCGGATCCGGTGGCGCTCGGCCGCCGGCTTGAGCCGCACCGTATAGCCGACGATCACGCCGTTCTTCTCCAGCCGCGTCAGCCGGTTCTGCACGGTCGCGCGCGCAACGCGCAGCGCCTTCGCCAGGGCGACGACGGGCAGCCGCGCGTTATCGCGCAGCAGCGCGATGAGCTGCCGGTCGACGTCGTCGAGCGTAATCATGAACGGACCTTCCTGTTGAACGTGAGCCGGCCGCCAGCGCGCCGGACGGCATGCATTCCGGCCAGCACGAATCGTACAAACTGCCGGATCGGGCCAGCAATATGCCAAGTCTATCGATAAATCTGCCACTTTTGCCGTCTTTTTGTTGGCTCGACTCCCGGAAATAATGATTCATCGACCGGCCGCAACCACCGCGCCGCGCCTTTCATGGAGCCGGGGCCCGGGCCGAAGCAGCGCCCGCCCCGGCCGACCAGAACGCCTGGACACCCGTCCCGGCAAAAAAATGGAGACAGACCGATGACTCGCTTCCTCGACGTTCCCGCCACCGCCCGACTGATCGCCAAGACCGGCGTCACGCCGTTCCTGCGTGAGCTCGTCGACACGCTGCGCGCCGATTACCTGCACTGGGCCGATTTCGACAAGTCGCCGCGCGTCGCGTGCCACTCGCGCGACGGCGTGATCGAGCTGATGCCGGTCGCGAACGCGTCGCTGTTCGCGTTCAAGTACGTGAACGGTCACCCCGTCAACGCCGCGCGCGGGATGCACACGGTGATGGCGTTCGGCGCGCTGGCCGAAGTCGACACCGGCTACCCGCTGCTGCTCGCCGAACTCACGCTGACCACCGCGCTGCGCACGGCCGCGACGTCGGTGCTGGCCGCGCAGGCGCTCGCCCGCCCCGACTCGCGCACGATGGCGCTGATCGGCAACGGCGCGCAAAGCGAATTCCAGGCGATCGCGTTCCACACGCTGCTCGGCATCGAAGAGCTCCGCGTGTTCGACGTCGATCCGCTCGCGACCGACAAGCTCGTGAAGAACCTCGCCGCGTACCCTGAATTGCGCGTCGTGCGTGCCGCGTCGACGGCCGACGCCGTGCGCGGCGCCGACATCGTGACGACCGTCACCGCCGACAAGGCGTACGCGACCATCGTCACGGCCGACATGATCGAGCCCGGCATGCACCTGAACGCGGTCGGCGGCGATTGCCCGGGCAAGACCGAGCTCGAAGCGGGCGTGCTGCACGCGGGCCGCGTGTTCGTCGAATTCGAGCCGCAGTCGCGCGTCGAGGGCGAGATCCAGCAGATGCCGGCCGACTTCCCGGTGACCGAACTGTGGCGTGTGCTGCAGGGCGAGACGAGCGGCCGCGAACGCGCGGATGAAGTGACGGTGTTCGACTCGGTCGGCTTCGCGCTCGAGGACTACTCGGCGCTGCGCTACCTGTACGCGCTCGCGCAGCAGCACAACGCGGGCGTCGAGATCGCGCTGATTCCGCCGGCCGTCGATCCGAAGAACCTGTTCGCGCTGATCGACGATCCGGCCGCGATCGCGCAAGGACACGCGGCCTTCGTGACCGAAGCCGTCGCCGCATTCGCGCGCTGATCGTCATCGCGGGCGGCGTGCACGCCGCCCGGTTCCTCGCCTTTCCCTTCTTCCGTTCATGAATCTCGTATCGATCCAGGCGCCGGCCGCCGTCGTGATGATCCGGCCGCACCGCTTCCTGCCGAACCCGCAGACCGCGGCCGACAACGCGTTCCAGCGCACGGCCAGCGGCGGCGCGCACGACACGCAGTCGGTGTCGGCCGCCGCGCGCGACGAAGTCACCGCCGCCGCGCAGACGCTCACGGACGCCGGCGTGCGCGTGCACGTGTTCGACGACCACGGCGAGCGCGACACGCCCGACTCCGTGTTCCCGAACAACTGGTTCTCGACGCATCCGGGCGGGCACATCGCGCTGTTTCCGATGTATAGCCCGAACCGTCGCCGCGAGCGGCGGGCCGACGTGATCGAGATGCTGAAGGCCGAATACCGCGTGCAGGACGTGATCGACTACTCGGGGCTCGAATACGACGACGTGTTCCTCGAAGGCACCGGCGCGATGGTGCTCGACCACGTCGCGCGGATCGCTTACACCGCGCGCTCGCGCCGCGCCGATCCGGTCGCGCTCGAACGCTTCTGCACGAACTTCAACTTCGAGCCGATCTGCTTCGACACGGCCGATGCGAACGGCAACCCGATCTATCACACGAACGTGATGATGAGCGTCGCCACCGAGTTCGCGATGGTCGGCCTCGACCTGATCGTCGATCGGCGTCGCCGCGACGAGATCGCGCAACGCCTGGCCGAAACGGGCCGCACCGTGATCGCGCTCGGTCACGCGCAGATCGCGAATTTCGCGGGCAATACGCTGGAATTGTCGGGCAGGGATGGGCGCGTGCTCGCGCTGTCGCGGCGCGCGTTCGACTGTCTCACCGGCGAGCAGCGCGCGGCGATCGAACGCTCCGCGCGGCTGCTGCCGCTCGACGTGCCGACGATCGAGCTGGCTGGTGGGTCGGTGCGCTGCATGCTGGCAGGGATTCATCTTGCGCGGCGGGCGACGGCACATGACGTGAAGGAAATCGAATCGGTGGAGCGGCAACGCGAACCGGTGTCGCACGCCTGAGCGGACTGGCAGCGACGCACGCGCCGCCGCGACCGGACGATGCTTCGACCCGCGAACGAGATCGAAGCACCCTGTCTTTCAATCACCCCACCAGCAGCTTCAACCCCGCCGGCAGCGTTTCGCCGAACACGCGCGCCGTATCGGCTTCGTCGAACGCGATCGCTTCGCGCACCATGTCGAGCCACGCCGCCGACGCATTCGCGGCCGACAGACGCTTGATCACCGCTTCACGCGTATCGTCCGGCAGATCGCGTTCGCGATCGCCCGTCATCCGCGCGATCTGCGCGACCGCGAACGCCGCGGGTTCGACCTGCTTCCAGTCGAGCGCGAACAGCGCGTCGAGCCAGCGGTTCGCGACCTCGGGCGGCACGACACTGTGCGCGCTGCCGTAGAACGGCCGCCGCGCCCCGATCCGCCCGAGCGCCCACGCACACAGCGTGCGCTCGGCCGGCTTCTGCAACTGCACGATCAGCCGCTCGGCCAGCTCGACCTTGCGCTCGACCGGCAGCCGCTCCAGCGACGCGGACAAGCGCGTCATGTCGGCCGGGCCGACCTTGGCCGGATCGAACGGCAGCTTGCGGCGCTTGTCGCCGGACGGTTCGAGGAAGGCGATGGCATCGCGCACCTGCGTCTGCGCGTCGTCGTCGAGGCCGCCGGCCACGCGCCGCCACAGCGTCCACCACTCGGACCACACCTGCGCGTCGTTCACGTACTGGATCCCGTCGTCGAACAGCGGCCACAGCTGCTCGATGCGCCACGCATCGAGCGGATGGCCGAAGCCCGGACGCAGGCAATAGCCGGCGAGGTTCAGCCACGCACGTTCATGATCGGCCGACCGCCGCCGGCGACGCGCCCGCGCGAGCAACGCGTCGAACAGTTCGCGCGCGAGCGCCACATCCCACTCGTCGCGCGGGCCCAGCACCTGCTCAAGTTGTGCGCGCAACCGTTTCGTGTCCTTCGGCGTGACGTCCGCCGACTTGCCGCCGAACGAGCGATCGATCAGCTCGATCGCATGATCGACACGCGGATGGCGCGCGAGCGCGGCGTCGTCGCCTTGCGCGGGCGCATCGCCGCGCAACTGGAATTCGAGCCGCCAGCGTCGTGACGCATCATCGGTTGCGATGCAATGCATTTCGAGCGTGCCGACCTCGGTCAGCGCCGCGGTGAGCTTCACCGGCGTTTCGCGTGCGTCGCCGCCCGCCTTCGCGTCGACGACCGTCGCGATCGGCGGCAGCCGCACGAAGTCGCCGCCGTCCAGCCCGACCAGATCGCCCGGCTGGTACGCGGTGTCGGCGACCGTCGACACGAGGTGGAACCGTACCGGCTGCCCGAGCTGCAGCGCGAACGTGCGCGCGTCGAGCCGGATCTCGCGGCCTTCCTCGGAACCGCGCGGCAGCAGGCACACCCCGCGCGGCGCGGCGTCGCCGTCGCCATCGTCGAGCACGAGGAAATAGCTGCGCGCGGAGCCGCCGCCGATGCGCGGCGCATGCCCTGCCCGCGCGAGCCCGTAAGCCACCGCGCCGCGCGCGACCGCGACGTCCGGATGCGCGTTGTGCAGCACGTCGAGCGGCGCGCCGCGCCACGCGCCGAGCGTCTGCGCGAGGCGGCCGGCGAGCGCGCCCGCGCGGAACACGCCGCCGTTGAGCAGCAGCGTGTCGGGCAGCGGGCCTTCCGCATGACGATTCAGGAACGCGGCGACGTGCCGCGTGACGGCCGCATCGCTCGCATACGGCAAGCCGAATTCGACGATCGCGGCCCGCGCGCGACGCGGCAGCTCGCCGGCCTCGACCTGCGGAAAGAACCCGTCGACCACGATCTGCTCGACTTCCTGCCGCGTCAGCTCGGCCGAGCGCGCGCCGCCGACGAGCTTGCTGCCCGCGCCGAGCAGCGTCACGGTGACGGACGCGGGCGCGTCGTCGCCGAGCAGCCGCTCCTTCGCGGCGCGGCAGCGTTCGACGAGCTGCGACAGGCTCGCGGCGGACAGCCGCGTGCCGGGCTCGGTCAGCCGCGCCTCGACCAGGCGCGCGAGCGCGAGGTCCATGTTGTCGCCGCCGAGCATCAGGTGATTGCCGACGCCGACGCGCGTGAAGGTCGGCTCGCCGTCGTCGCCGGGCGCGACGTCGACGAGCGTGAGGTCGGTCGTGCCGCCGCCGACGTCGCAGATCAGCACGCGCCGCGCCGTGGCGAACGTGTCGCGCAGCGACGCGCGCTGGCCGTACAACCAGTCGTAGAACGCGGCCTGCGGTTCTTCCAGCAACCGCAGCGCCGGCAGCTTCGCGCGTCTGGCGGCCTCGACCGTCAACGCGCGCGCGCCGTCGTCGAACGACGCAGGCACCGTCAGGATGACGTCCTGCTTCGCGAGCGGCGCATCGGGAAAGCGTGCGTCCCACGCGGCACGCACGTGTGCGAGATAGCTCGCGCTCGCATCGACCGGCGACACCTTGTCGACGCCGTCGGCCGCGCCCCACGGCAGGATCGCCGCGAGGCGGTCGACCGATGCATGCGACAGCCAGCTCTTCGCGCTCGTCACGAGCCGGCCCGGCACCTGGGCGCCGAGCGTGCGTGCATAGCGGCCGATCACGGCCGGCAGTGCACCGGCCGCATTCGCGCAGGCCTTCGGATCAGCCCTCGAACCAGCCGTCGCGCCCGCCTTCGAATCGGCCGCCCACGGCAGCCGCAGCGCGTCCGGCGGCAGTTCGCCCGCCGCCGGGTGATAGCGCACCGACGGCAGCAGCGGCTGCGCGGCCACCGCACCGGGGCCGACCAGCTGTTCGACGTCGAACACGCGGATCGCGTCGGAGCCGGCCTCGACGTATGCGACGACCGTGTTGCTCGTGCCGAGGTCGATGCCGACCGTATAGCGCTTCATCGCGCTCAGGCGGCGCCGCGCACGTCGAACTCGACCTTCCAGCGCTCGTCCGTGCCGCTCGGGATCGCCTCGAGTTCGAGCGTGCCGGCTTCGGTCACGCGCGCATGCAGCTTCACCGGCACCACCTCGCCGACCGTACGCCCTTCGGCGGGCAGCGTGGCCTGGATTTCCTCGAGCTCCTGCAGCTCTTCCGGCGACCAGTAGTCGAGCAGCGTGCCGACCTGATCCTGACGCCGTACCGACGAGCCGAAGAAGCGGAACTGCACCGGTTCGCCGACGACGAGGCCGAACTCCTGCGGCGGCAGCGCCGCATCCGAGCCCTCCTCCATCCCGAACGGCGCGACGCACAGCGCCTGCACCGGCGGCTCCAGCCCCGGCACCGCGGGCATCGCCGATTCGATCGCGACGTAGTACGCACGCGCCGTACCGCCGCGGATGCGCACGCCACGGCCGCGCTTCACGTAGCCGTAGTAAGCCGCGCCGCGCGCGACCGCGAGATCGAGATCCGCGCCTTCGAGCAGACGGGCCGGCGGCGCGCCTTCGGCCGCGAGCCAGCTGTTGAGCGTATCGAGCACGCGCTGCGTGAGCAGCGCCGACTTGAACACGCCGCCGTTGAACAGCACCGCGGTCGGATGCAGGAACGTCGCGCCCTGCGGCAGCGTGCGCTGCACGCCTTCGAGTGCGTCGAGCGCCGCGACCTGGCGGCCGAGGAACGCCGCGAGATGGCGCGTGATGCCCGCGTCCTGCGCGTACGGCAAGCCGAGCTGCGTCAGGCCGACGCGGGCGCGGCTCACCGGACGCGCGGCTGCATCGACTTGCGGGAAGAAGCCTTCGAGGATCGTCTGCGTGAGTTCCGCGCGCGTCAGCTCCGTGCGGATCGAGCCGCCGATCAGCTTCGAGCCGCGGCTCGGCACGACGAGCGGCACCGCGTCGGTCGTCGGGTCGGACAGCAGCGTTTCCTTCGCCGAGCGGCACGCGTAGGTCAGCGCGCGCAGTTGCCACGGATCGGCCTGCGTGCCCTGCTGCGCGAGCTTGCGCGCGACCACGTGCGCGAGCGCAAGGTCCATGTTGTCGCCGCCGAGCAGGATGTGCTCGCCGACCGCCACGCGATGCAGCTCGAGATTGCCGTCGCGCTCGACCACCGCGATCAGCGACAGGTCGGTCGTGCCGCCGCCCACGTCCACACACAGGATCAGGTCGCCGACCTGCACCTGCTTGCGCCAGCCGCCTTCGCTCTTCTGGATCCAGCTGTAGAGCGCCGCCTGCGGCTCTTCCAGCAGCGTCATCCGCGAATAGCCGGCGGCGCGCGCGGCTTCCGCCGTCAGTTCGCGTGCGGCCGGGTCGAACGACGCGGGGATCGTGACCGTCACGTCCTGGTCGGCGAACGGCGCATCGGGATGCGCGTGGTCCCACGCTTCGCGCAGGTGCGTCAGATAGCGGATCGAGCTTTCCAGCGGCGACACGCGCGACACTTCCGGCGGCGCATCGCTCGGCAGGATCGCCGCGCGGCGATCGACGCCCGGGTGGCACAGCCAGCTCTTCGCGCTCGACACGAGGCGGATCGGCGTGCCCGCGCCGCGGGTGCGCGCCATCTCGCCGACCGCGAACGCGCGCGAGGCCGTCCACGGCAGCGTCAGGTCGCCCTGCGTCAGCTCGCTTTCATGCGGGAGATAGAGGAACGACGGCAGCAGGTCGCGCGACTCCAGCGCGCCGGGCGCGGTCAGCTGCGCGATCGGCAGCACCTGCTGCGTGATGGTTTCGCCGTCGCTCACGGCGCTGTCGACGTACGACAGCGCGCAATGGGTCGTACCGAGGTCGATACCGATCGAATAGCGCGGATCGCTCACAGTTCCACCTCCGCCGGTGCGACCACCGAAGCGTCGTGGCTGCCCGTCAGCTTCGGCAGGCGCACGTCGGAAACACGCCAGCCGCGATGGCTGACCGTGCCCGTGAAGGGGGCGGAACCGACCACGTTGCCCGTCACGCGCACGGCCGTCGCGTCGAAGCCGGCCGGCAGCGTCACGCGGCTGCCTTCGGCCTCATCGCGCACCGGCACGATCGTGAAGTGCTCGCGCAGCGCGGCACGGCAGCCGTCGTGCACGAGGCGGGCGGCGGCGCCGATGTCGGCGTCCGCGTAGCCGGCGATGTCTTCCTCGACGAAATCGATGAAGCGCGCATCGCGCTGCAGCAGGCCGAGCAGTTGCAGCGCGGCTTGCGGGCTCGCTTCGCGCAGCTCGGGGGCCGGCGCCTTCACGGGCGCGGGCGCCGGCGCCGCGGCGGGGGCCGGCGCGACGGGCGCCGGGGCGACCGGTACCGGGGCGCCGTCGCGCACGCGCAGCACGCCGGCCGCGAACTCGCGGTTGCCGATCACGGAAAAGAACGTGCCGACGGCCAGCGATAGCCGGCCGAAGAAGGACAGGTTGGATTCGGGCATGGGGTCTGGACTCCTGTGGGCTCGCGACACGGCGAGCAGCTTGCCTGGGCGCCCGGTGGCGGCGTGCGATTGCGCACTGCCGCCGCCCGGCGCGTGATTCGGACGCGCCCTCTCGGGTGCGGAAAACCCGTATTTTGCCCTGTGGCGGGCAAACCGGGCAGAAGTTGGGGGACAGAACACTGCGGCGCGGGGTTTTGCGCGGCGCCGGGAGCCGCGCAGGATTACGTCGGACTGCCGCCTATCGGGTGCCGGGGGCGATGTTGCGGCGCGTCAGTGCGGCGTGCGGCGGCGCGCCGGCTTCGCGTCGAAACGGCATCGAAATCGCGCGGCCGCCTCGAGGCGTGAAGCACAGCCGCGCGTCGCATCGATGGATCCGACACGCGATGTGATGTTTAATGCTCGGCACCACCCGCATTAAGAGACACGAAATGCTCGACCTCGACGACCTTCGACTCGTTCGCGCGATCGGCGCATCGCGCTCATTGGCATCCGCCGCGCGCCTGCTCGACCTCACACCGCCCGCGGTCACGATCCGCCTGCAGCGGATGGAGGCGCGACTGGACGTGAGGCTCGCCGTGCGGCAGCCGAAAGGGATCGAACTGACCGACGAAGGTCAGCGGCTCTATCAGGAAGCCGTCGAGATTCTCGAGCGCGTGGACGCACTGCCGGGCAACATCGCGGGCGATCACCGCGACGTGCAGGGCACGTTGCGCGTCGTCGCGCCGTTCGGCTTCGGACGCAAGTACGTCGCGCGAATCGTGCGCGACGTGCAGCGCGCGCATCCGAAGCTCGAAATCTCGCTGCACCTGTCGGAGAGCCCGTTGACGAGCGCATCGGCGGCCGACGTGGTCATCCATGTCGGCAGTCTCAAGTCCTCGTCGTGGATCGGCTATCCGCTCGCGCCCAACGAGCGCTTCCTGTGCGCGAGCCCCGGTTACGCGCGCCGCATCAAGGAACTGAACCACCCGTCCGACCTGGCCCGCTACGACTGCCTGTGCCTGCGCGAGAACGACGAGGACATCCCGCGCTGGCGCTTCTCGCAAGCCGGCGACGACACCGGCGAATCCAGGCGATCGGCGGTGATCCGCGTCACGGGCGCGCTGTCGTCGAACGACGGCACCGTCATCACCGACTGGGCGCTGGCCGGGCTCGGCATCGTCGAGCGCTCGGAGTGGGACGTCGCGCCGCTGCTGGCGAACGGCAAGCTGGTCAGGCTGCTGCCCGACTGGCATCTGCCGCCCGCGCCCGTGACCGCGCTGCTGCCGTCGCGCACCGGCCGCTCCGCGCGGCAACGGGCTTTTCTCGACGCCGCCCGGCAATTTCTCGATCCGCCGCCATGGCGCGGCAACGCATGAGCGGCTTTTCTCGATTAAATGGCACTTAATGACCGATTTGGCACGCGTTAAACACGCGGCTTGCCAACCGCCCTACAGTGTTCGCTGTCGGCCACTCACCGAGGCAACGCACCATGGGCATCCCACCGCTCAACACCCCCGCCGCATTGATCGACGCCGGTCGCATGCGTGACAACATCGCGCGCATGCAGGCGCATCTGGACGCGCTCGGCGTCACGTTCCGGCCGCACGTGAAGACCACCAAGTGCCGGCAGATCGTCGACGCGCAGATCGCGGCCGGCGCGCAGGGCATCACGGTGTCGACGCTGAAGGAAGCCGAACAGTTCTTCGCGGCCGGCGTGCGCGACATCGTCTACGCGGTCGGGATGATTCCCGCCCGGCTCGGCCACGCGCTCGCGCTGCGCCGCCAGGGCTGCGACCTGAAGATCGTCGCCGACAGTCTGCCGGCCGCGAACGCGATCGCCGAATTCGGGCGCGCGCATGGCGAGCGCTTCGAGGTGTGGATCGAAGTCGACGTCGACGGCCACCGTTCGGGGATCCGGCCCGACGACGACCTGCTGATCGACGTCGGCCGCGCGCTGGCCGACGGCGGCATGACGCTCGGCGGCGTGCTCGCTCACGCCGGCTCCAGCTACGAATACGACACTCGCGATGCGCTGGTCGCGCTCGCCGAGCAGGAGCGCAGCCGCACCGTGCGCGCCGCGGCGCGCCTGCGGGCCGCCGGCTTGCCGTGCCCGGTCGTGAGCATCGGCTCGACGCCGACCGCGCTGTCCGCGCAGAACCTCGACGGCGTGACGGAGGTCCGCGCGGGCGTGTACGTGCTGTTCGACCTCGTGATGCACAACATCGGCGTGTGTGCGCTGTCCGACATCGCGCTGTCGGTACTGACCACCGTCATCGGACACCAGGAAGAGAAAGGCTGGGCGATCGTCGACGCGGGCTGGATGGCGATGAGCCGCGATCGCGGCACGCAGCGGCAGGCGCGGGATTTCGGCTATGGGCAGGTGTGCACCGAGGACGGTGAAGTACTCGGCGAGTACGTGATGAGCGCGGCCAATCAGGAGCACGGCATCGTATCCCGCATCGATGCGCCCGATACGGGCATCGCGCAGCGGTTTCCAATCGGTACCCGTTTGCGGATCCTGCCGAACCACGCGTGCGCGACCGGTGCGCAACATCCGGAATACCACGCGCTGAACGACGACGGCACGGTACAGACTTGGCCGCGCTTCTACGGATGGTAAGGATCGCGAGCGCGGTGGCCGGGGCGTTCATGCCCCGCTTCCCGGCGGTGAAAACCGCCTCCTCGCCCGAACCACATTGATCGTTTGTCTAAACCTAGACAAACTATAGAAATCGCGATTCGCATCGCGCCTCCACAGGCTCGCCCACCATGCCGACAGACGCCCAACTCCTGCTTCTCGATCGCGACGTCGTCGAACCGGCCCTTCGAGCCGACCAGGTGATGGCGGCCGTCCGCGAAGCGTTCGTGCTGCACAGTCAACGCGCCGGACGCGTATTCCCGGTCGTGCGCGAGAGGCTGCATACCGGCGGCGTGTTCGGCATCAAGTCGGGCGACGTCGCGAGCCAGGATCTGCTCGGGTTCAAGGCGGCCGGGTTCTGGCCCGGTAATCGCGCGCGCGGCGGCGAGCCGCATCAGGCGACGATCGCGCTGTTCGATCCGGCCACCGGCCGGCCGCTCTGCATCATGGACGGCAACGCGATCACCACCGCCCGCACCGGCGCGGCCGGCGGCCTCGGCCTGCAGGCGCTCGCCCGTCGCGACAGCACGCGCCTCTGCGTGTTCGGCACCGGCGTGCAGGCGCGCGCCCAGCTCGACCATGCGATCAGGCTGCTGCCACAACGGTGCACGGTGCAGTACGTGAGCGCCGGCGGCGAGCCGGATCCGGCGTTCGAATCGGCATTCCGCGACCGCTGCGACATCCGCGTCGCACGGGACCGCAACGATGCGGTGGCCGGCAGCGACGTGGTCATCACGGCAACGCCGGGCGGCGGCCCGCTGTTCGACGCGGATGCGGTTCAGCCGGGCACGCACCTGACCTGTGTGGGTGCCGATACCGCCGGCAAGCGCGAACTTCCCGAAGGCCTCCTGAAGCGTGCACGAATTTTCGTGGACGACCACGAGCAGGCCCGCAGCATCGGCGAATGCCAATGGGCGCCGGATCTCCCGTGCACGGAAATCGGCGACGTGCTCGCCGCCGGCGTATCGGTCGATCGCGCGGCGAGCGAGATCACCGTGTTCGACATGACGGGGCTCGCGCTGCAGGATCTGACCGTGGCGCGTTTCCTGTATCGGCAGGCGGTCGAGAGCGGCACGGGGCATGCGATCCCGTGGCCGTGGTGAACCGCGACTGCGTGGTATCTTCCGTCGCCATGAGCCTGCCCCACGTTTCCGCCCTTTCGTTCGACCTCGATGACACGCTGTGGCCGTTCGGACCCTCCGTCGCACGCGCCGAAGCCTCGCTGCATGCGTGGCTGATCGCGCATGCGCCCAATACGGCGAGCGTGCTGTCCACGTCGCAAACGCTGAGCCAATTGCGCGACGAATACGAACGCGTGCGCCCCGATCTCGTCAGCGACTATCGCGCGTTGCGCATCGGATCGATCCGGCTCGCGCTGGAACGCGCGAACGAAGACGTCACGCTGACCGAGCGCGCATACGACGTGTTCTATGCGGCGCGGAACCAGGTCGAATTCTTTGAGGATGCGCTACCGGCGCTCGCGTGGTTGAGCGCGCGGTTTCCGCTGATCGCGGTGACGAACGGCAATGCGGATCTTCGGCTGACCGGCGGTGGGGAATTCTTCCGCGCAACGCTGAGCGCGCGTGCGTTCGGCTTCGCGAAACCCGAGCCGGAAATCTTCCATGCGGCTGCCGCGACGCTCGGCGTGCGTGCGGCCGAACTGCTGCACGTCGGCGACGACTTTCACCTCGATATCGTCGGTGCGTTGAACGCGGGCCTTCAGGCGGCCTGGGTCGTGCGCCGCGAAGGGTCGGAAACAGGGCACGCTGCGCATCGTACCCCGTCCCCGCATCTGACCGTTCGCGACTTGTCGATGCTGTGCCGCGCGCTCGGCGGCCCTGCCGAGGTGTCGTAACCGCCGGCCCGCGAGATCGCGCGGCCGAAACCGGTCACGCCCGTCGACATGACCGACCCGCCGTCGTCATGCCATCTTCACGCCGCCTTGCGCGCCTCCGCAATCCGCTGCGGCGCCTTCGGCCGTGCATACAACCGTTCGAGATACGCACGCAGTTGCGGGAACGGTTCGATCAGGTTGCACTCGCTGGCCCAGTCGATCAGATACGCGGTCACGCAATCAGCCACCGTCAGCCTGTCGCCGACGATGAATTCGCGCCCTTCGAGATGCTTGTCGAGGATCGCGGCCATCGTCGTGAAGTCCTCGCGCGCCAGTTCGATGTCGGCCGGCGAGCGCTTCTCGGGCGGATAGATGAACGTATGCCGCGTGATGCGCCACAGCGGCTGCTCGAGCTCCGTCACCGCGAACATGACCCACCGGTAGGCCTCGGCGCGCTGCGCGGGATCGACCGGCAGCAGCGCCTTCTCCGGGTACTTGTCCGCGAGATGCAGCACGATCGCGGCCGACTCGGGAATCACGAGGTCGCCGTCCACCAGCACGGGCACCTTGCCGGCCGGATTGAGGCGCAGAAATTCGGGCCGCTTGTGCTCGCCCGCGAGCAGGTTGACCGACACGAATTCGAAATCCGCGTCCAGTTCCTTCAGCCCCCACAGCGCGCGTTGCGAGCGCGTGCCGGCAAATCCGTAAAGCTTCATTGGAATGTCTCCGTCCAGAATGTCGGGAAATGCGCGCCATGCAGGCCGCTGAGCACTGACGACGCGCGGCGCCCGGCGTGGTCCATCGTTCACATGCCGGGCACGGCCAGCACCGGCATCACGTCGATCGCGTCGCCCGGGAACAGCGTGAAATGCGGATGGCCTTCGAACAGCGCGGCGGCCGCGTCGTGCGATGCGGCGC
The DNA here is from genome assembly GCF_052045245.1 of Burkholderia sp. 22313. Taxonomy (NCBI): domain Bacteria; kingdom Pseudomonadati; phylum Pseudomonadota; class Betaproteobacteria; order Burkholderiales; family Burkholderiaceae; genus Burkholderia; species Burkholderia sp. 22313. The sequence goes on along the minus strand of NZ_JBQEON010000016.1, from coordinate 28,052 downwards.
GCACGACGGTAAAGCCGCTCATCGCATTGGCGGTGTCCGTCACGCCGCCCTTGCCGATCGTCTTGGTCTTGCCGAGCGGGCCGCCGAGCTCGACGACCGCGTCGCGATGCCGTTCGACCCACGCATGCCACGCGGCAATGCCGTCCCGCTCCCGCGTGCGCCGCTCGTCGTCCGATAGCGCCATCCACGCCTTCATGGCCGGGCTGTCCTTGCTGCCGAGGAATACCGCGAGATACAACTGCTGTTGCGCACTCATGCTTCCTCCGTCCGATGGCGGGAACGGCGGGTTGCCGCTCCTCGCCCTTGACACGATAGGTTGATATCAACACAATTGCAACATGGCACCCAAAGAAATGCTCCCCTTCGAAACGACGCTGATGGTGCGCGATTGCTGCCTGTGCCTGCACATGCAGCGCGCGGCGCGTCAACTCGCGCGCCGCTTCGACGATGTGCTGCGTCCGCTGGATCTCACCAACGGCCAGTTTTCGCTATTGATGTCGCTGAACCGGCCGAAGCCGGCCCCGATGAAATCGGTCGCGTCGCTGCTCGCGATGGACCGCACCACGCTGACCGCCGCGTTGAAACCGCTCGAGCGGCGCGGGCTGGTCACGATCGCGCAGGATCCGGACGACAAGCGCAGCCGCCTGCTCGAACTCACGCCGGCCGGCCAGCAACTGCTGGCCGATGCGTTTCCACTGTGGCAGCAGGCGCACGCCGAGATCGAACGGCCGTTCGCGGCGGGAGAAGTCGATGTGTTGCGCGACCAGTTGCGCGCGCTGTCGGAGGATCCGGCTACGCGCGGCTGAAACGGCTCGGCCCGCGCGTCACTTCCTGCCCTTCTTCGGCATCAGCAGTTGCGCGAACTCCTGCAGGAAGCGCACCGGCCCGTGCGCGTGCAGCGCCTGCCCGCTGCTGAGCGCGCCGTCGATGACGGTCGCGAGCCGCAGCGCGTAAGTCTCCGGTTCGTCGATCCCCATCGCGCCGGCCAGTTCCGTCAGCCGGCGCCGCATTTCCTGCTTGTGCGCGACGGCGACCTTGCGAGCCGGATGATTGCCATCCGCGTATTCGGCGGCGATGTTGATCTGCGGACAGCCGCGATACCCGGGACGCTCGATGCGCTCGCCGATCCACTGCAGTTGCGCATCGAGTTCCTCGCGCGGCGTGCGCCGGTACTGCGCGGCCACCGCGTCCCAGTGCGCCCAGAAGTCCGCGTCCTCGCGCAGCAGAAACGCCTCGATCAGGTCGTCCTTCGTCGCGAAGTGCCGATACAGGCTCGTCTTCGCGACGCCTGCCTGCGCGACGATCAGGTCCACGCCGACCGCCCGCGTGCCTTCCCGATAGAACAGCGCGCTGGCCGTCTGCAGAATGCGCTCGCGCGTATCGGGCGCGCTCCCGTTCGTGTCTGTTGCCTTTTTCATCGAAGCCCGGCCGCCAAGGCCGCCTGTCCCGCACAAGTGGATTCGATCATAGCACCGCGGGGTTGACGACGCTACAGGTCTGTACTATAAAACATACCGATCTGTATCGGAGTTGATCATGGACGGTCAAATGACGGTTGCAGTGTATGGCGCCACGGGTCACACCGGGCGGTTTGTCCTGGCCGAGCTGGAACGGCGCGGCCTCGGCGCGATCCGCATCGGGCGCGATGCCGCCCGGCTCGCGCAAGGCGGCAGCGACGCGGCGCCGTGGCGCGTCGCGTCGGTCGACGATCCGGCCGCGCTCGACGCCGCATTGCGCGGCGCGCACGCGGTGATCAACTGCGCAGGCCCGTACCTCGATACCGCGCTGCCGCTCGCCGATGCGGCGTTGCGGGCCGGCATTCCGTACCTCGACCTGACGGCCGAGCAGCCGTCCGTCCAGGCGCTGACCGATCAGCGCGATGCCCGCGCGCGCGCCGCCGGCGTGACGCTCGTGCCGGCCGCCGCGTTCTACGGTGGGTTGGCCGACCTGCTCGTCACGGCTGTCGTCGACCCGCGCCAGCCGATCGAACGCGTCGACGTCGCGACCGGTCTCGACAGCTGGCACCCGACGCACGGCACGCGCGTGACCGGCGAGCGCAATCACGCGATCCGGCTGATCCAGAAGGACGGCAAGCCGACTGCGGTGCCGTCGACCGCTCGCGAACGCATGTGGCCGTTCCCGGCGCCGCTCGGCGACGTCGATGTGACGCTGCTGCCGTTTTCCGAAGTGATGACACTCGCGCGTCATCTGCGCATCGATACGATCGAGTCCTGGCTCGCGACGCTCGCGCTGCGCGACGTGCGCGATGCCGGCACGCCGCCGCCGCAACCGGTCGACGCGCTCGGCCGCTCGGCGCAGCAGTTCGCGATGGACGCCGTCGTCGTGCAGAACGGCATCACGCATCGCGCCACCGCGTCGGGACGCGATATCTATGCGGTCAGCGCGCCGATCATCGTCGAAGCGACGGTCCGCCTGCTGAGCGGCCGGACGCTGACGTCGGGCGGCGTGCGCAGCCTCGGCGAGCTGTTCGATGCGCGCGCGTTCCTCGCGGCGCTCGACACGATCGACGTATCGTTCGGGATCGCTACCGATTTGAATTTCAACCCGAGGGACGAACATGAGCAGCAATAACAAGGAAAAAGCCGCGTATTTCCGTTCGCTTCACCGTGCGGGCCGGCCGCTCGCGCTGTTCAACGTATGGGACGCCGGCAGCGCGCGCACGGTTGCCGACGCAGGCGGTGTCGCGCTGGCGACCGGCAGCTGGTCGGTCTCGGCCGCGAACGGTTTCGTCGACGGCGAGCAGATGCCGAAAGCGCTCGTGATGGAAGTGCTCGCGCGGATCGCGCAGGCGACCGACCTGCCCGTCACCGTCGATCTGGAGAGCGGATATGGCGAGCGGCTGGAGGATGTCGCCGACACGATCGCGCGCAGCATCGAAGCCGGCGCGATCGGCTGCAATCTCGAGGACAGTTTTCCGGCGACGGGCGAACTTCGCACCGTCGACGACGCGGCCACGCGTCTCGCGGCGGCGCGACAGGCGGCCGATCGCGCGGAGATTGGCTACTTCATCAACGCGCGCACCGACGTGTTCTTCAAGGCCGCGGCCGACACGCACGACGAACGGCTGCTCGACGACGTGCTGACGCGCGCCCGCGCTTACGCGGCGGCCGGCGCCGACGGCCTGTTCGTGCCGGGCCTGCGTTCGCCGGCGCTGATTCGCGCGCTGACGGCCGCATCGCCGCTGCCCGTGAACATCATGCGCGTTTCGGAAACGCCGACGCTCGCCGAACTCGCGGAATACGGCGTCGCACGCATCAGTCACGGGCCGTACCCTTACATGCAGGCGATGAGGGCGCTTGCGGCAGTGGTGAAGCACGGCGGCTAGCCGCTTCCCGGGACGGCTAGCGGACGATTACATCCGATGTAATTGGCGCGCGACACGACCGTCCCTACGCTTCAGGTGTCGCGCCGCCATTCCGGCGGCGCTCATCGCCCAGGAGGCGTCATGTCCCGCTATCCGCTTCATACGATCGACTCGGCTCCTGCCGAGTCGAAGCCTGTCCTCGAGCAACTTCGGAATATCTTCGGCGCGGTCCCGAACATCGCTGCGGCCATGGCTGCGTCGCCGGTGCTGATCAACGGCTTCATCGGCCTGTTCGAACGCGTGCACGCGAGCAGCCTCACCGAGCCACAGATCCAGACGCTGCTGCTCACCAACGCGGTCACGAACGCGAGCGAATGGCCGGTCGCATTCCACACCGCGCTCGCATTGCAACAGGGCGTGCATGCCGCCAACGTCGACGCGCTCAGGCGCGGCGGCGTGCCCGACGACAGGGAACTGGCTGCGCTGTCGACACTGGCGCGCACGCTGATCGAGACCCGTGGCCGCATCGCGGATGCCGACCGGCAGCGTTTCCTCGACGCCGGGTTCAGCGCCGAACAGTTGCTCGAAGTGATCGCGGTGGTCGCCGCATCGACGATCACGAACTACGTCGGCAGCGTGACCCGACCGGTACTCGAAGCACCGTTCGATGCGTTCGCATGGCATGCGGGCGCCGCGTGAATTCGATATAGTCGTCGGCGTCGCTCACGGAACGCTCAGGACAACTCGATGAACCCCGACTGCAACGATCCGAAAGCGCCGCCGCATGAACTGGGCCGGCTGTTGCGCTACTGGCGCGACCTGCGCGGCGTGAGCCAGCTTGACCTGTCGTTCGACGCCGGCATCTCGCAGCGCCAGATCAGCTTCATCGAAAGCGGGCGCAGCGTGCCCGGCCGCGATACGCTGCTGACCCTCGCGCAGACGCTGGACGTGCCGCTGCGCGAGCGCAACGCGTTGCTGCTCGCCGCCGGGTACGCACCCGTGTATTCGGAAGCGCCGTGGGACGCGGAGGAGATGGATGGCGTGATCCGCGCGCTCGAACGGGTCGTTCGCCAGCATGACCCGTTCCCTGCGATCGTCATGGACCGGCACTGGAACGTGCTGATGACCAACGATGCGGCGCCACGCTTTTTCGGCTGCTTCATCGACATGGCCGCACGCGCAGGCCCGCGCAACCTGCTGCGCCTGATGTTCGATCCGTCCGGCATGCAGCCGTTCGTGGCCGACTGGGACAGCGTGTCGCGCAGCCTGCTGCAGCGCGTGTATCGCGAATCGGTCGGCCACGTGATCGACGACGGCACGCAGCGGCTGCTCGACGAACTGCTCGCCAGCCCGGATGCCCCGCGTAACTGGAAAACACCGCCGATACCGGCCGCCGTACCGTCGACGCCCGTGATTCCGGTCAGCTTCATCCACGAAGGCGTCGTGCTACGTTATTTCTCGCTGATCACGACGGTCGGCACGCCGCAAAGCGCCGCCGCTCAGGAACTGCGCATGGAATGCATGTTCCCCGCGGACGACGCCACCGAAACGCGTCACCGGCAGTTACTCGACACACACGCACCGACGCGCTGAGCGGCGAGCCGATGCGCGATCGCGCGTCGGCCTGCCGCGATCCGTCACTCGGCCAATGCCGTCGCCACGCCGACCCGCTTCGGCACGCCCGTCACGATCGTCGCGACCGCGACGGCCAGCACCGCGGCCGCACTCAGGAACACGCCGCCCGCGCCGTTCGCGTCGAACACGACGCCGCCCGCCGCCGCCCCCGTCGCGATCGCGAGCTGGATCGCCGCGACGATCAGCCCGCCCGCGCTCTCGGCTTCATCGGGCACGGTGCGCGTGACCCACGTCGACCACGCGACCGGCACGCCGCCGAACGCCATCCCCCACAACGCGACGAGCACCGCGTCGATCATCGGCGCGCGGCCGAGCGCGACGAGCGCCACGCCGAGCACGACCATCAGCGCCGGCATCCCGATCAGCATCGGCCGCAACCGGTGTTCGAGCACGCGGCCCGCGAGCGACGTGCCGACGAAGTTCGCGATCCCGTAGCCAAGCAGGATCGCCGACAGCCCGTTCACGCCGACGCCGGCCACCTGCTCGAGGAACGGCCGCAGATACGTGAAGAACGCGAAATGCCCGGTGAACACGAGGATCGTCGCGAACATCCCGAGGCCGACGGTCGGCCGGCGCAGCACGTCGACGAGCGTGCGCAGCCGCGTCGTGCCGCTCGGCGGCATCGACGGCAGCGTCATCACCTGCGACACGAACGCGATGCCGCCGAGCCCGGCCGCGATCAGGAACACGTTGCGCCAGCCGATCAGGTGCCCGAAGTAGCTGCCCATCGGCGCCGACGCGATCGTCGCGACCGCCACGCCGCTGAAGATGATCGACAGCGCGCGCGGCACCAGCGCGGTCGGCACGAGCCGCATCGCGGTGGCGGTCGCCATCGTCCAGAAGCCGCCGAGCGCGACGCCGAGCACGACGCGGCCGATCAGCAGCGTGGTCAGGTCGGGCGCGAACGCGACCGCGAGATTCGATGCGACGAGCAGCACCGAGAACGCGAGCAGCACGCGGCGCCGGTCGATCGTGCGCGTCAGCGCCGAGATCAGCAGGCTCGTGACGAGCGCCACCGTCGCGGTGGCCGTGACGGCCTGACCGGCCACGCCTTCGGTCACGCCGAGGCTGTCGGCCATCGGCGTCAGCAGGCTCGCGGGCAGGAATTCGGCGGTGACGAGGCCGAACACGCCGAGCGTCATCGCAAGGACGGCGCCCCAGGCCGGTTCGCGGGGCGCCGCCGTGGAGGCGGCAGAAGAGATTCCGGGATTCATGCGTCGGTCCGAGTCGTTTAGGGAAAGTACGGATGAGGGCTCATCGTAAGGAACCGCATCAGGACGGTCTATGACATACAATCCGTTTATGTTGATCGATCGTCCGAATCTCAAAATGGCCGAGCCCCTGCTTCCGCCTGTCCCCGACGTGCACGATCTCGTCAGCGAGCTGCTGCTGGGCATGCGCCTGAGCGGCGTGCAGTACCGCCGGATCCAGGTGCCGCGGCCGTTCGGGCTGAGTTTCGTCCATGCGCCGGGCCGCGCGCAGTTCCATTTCGTCGGGCGCGGGCCCGTGCTGTTGCGCGACGCGGATGGCACGACGGTGCGGCTCGAGGCCGGCGACGCGATCCTGCTGCCGCACGGCCGCACCCATGCGCTGATGTCCGATCCCGATGCGCCGTGCCGCGAGATCGGCGGGTTCGAGGCCGCGACGATCTGCGACACGGTCGCGTCGGTGGGCGCGACGTCGTGCGCGGCGACGCAGCCGGGCGCCGGCGATGCGCTGATCTTCAGCGCCTGCATGGAACTCGATCTCGGCGGCATGCAGCCGCTCGTCGGCACGATGCCGGCGTTCATGCACGTCGGCACGCTACTCGCACGCTACCCGGAAATCCGCCCGATGCTCGACGCGATGGAGCGCGAATCGTGCTCCGCGCGCGCGGGCTTCGCGGGCATCCTCGCGCGGCTCGCGGACGTGGTCGCCGCGTTCATCGTGCGCGGCTGGGTCGAATGCGGATGCGGCGACGCAACCGGCTGGGTGCAGGCGCTGCGCGAACCGAAGCTCGGCCGCGCGATCGTCGCGCTGCACCGCGATCCGGGGCGCAACTGGAGCGTCGCGGAACTCGCCGCCGAAGCGGGTGTGTCGCGCTCGGTGTTCGCCGAGCGCTTTCTCGCGGCCACCGGGATGACGCCGGTGCGTTACCTGACCGAACTGCGGATGCGGCTCGCCGCGCAGTGGATCACGCGCGACCGCGAGACGATCGAAGCCGTCGCGTACCGGCTCGGCTACGGGTCGCTCGCCGCGTTCAGCCGCGCGTTCAAGCGCGTGGTCGGGCAGTCGCCGGGCGCGGTGCGAGCGGAAAGCGACACGCACGCCGACGTGTGACGTGTCACGCTTCACGCGCGATGCGCGACGCGAGGCGATGCGAACGCCTGTCGGGCCGCCGCTGTATGGCCAGCCGTATCGCCTGCCGTATTACCCGCTCCGCCGCCGCCCGTGACGATTCCGCTCACCCGCTGCGCGCGTCGAGCTCGTCCATCAGCGCCGTCGCGCACTGCACGGCCAGCACCGCACACTGTTGCGCATCCACCGGCGCGCCGTTCGTCATCGCGCCCTGCACGATCCGGCCCAGCAAATCCTTCGACAGATCGGCGATCTCGTGTTCCCGTTCAGTCATGTTCCTCTCCTGTGCGTCGGCCGGGTTCGGCCGCGTGTCCGGTCGCGTGTCCGGCCGTGCCGGGCACCGCATGCCCCGCGCTCGACGTCGGGCGTTCAACGTTACCTGGCCCGCACGACGATCTGCGCCTGCGTGTCGCGTTCGATCCGTTCCAGCGACGTGCGCAGCGCCGTGAATTCGTCGGCCGTGCAGACCTGGCGGCCGAACGCCGCCGTCATCCGGCGCGTGACCTGCACGACGTGCGCGGCCGCGTCGAATACGTAATGCGACGTGAAGTCGACGAAGCGGTCGTGCACGGCCGTATCGGCCGGCAGATCGGTCACCGCGACGCCGGCCGGCAGCGCGATCTGGCCGGTCTCGTCGAACGTGCCGTCGAGGCAGGCCCACGGCTGCGTGCGCACCGGTTCGGCCAGCCAGCGCTCGACCTGCGTCGCGATGCCGCCCGTGAGGCTCGACAGCGCGGGTACGGCGGTCGTGCCGTCCGGCCACACGAAGTGGTCGAGCGTGCCGGCATACGTCACGTCGAACGGCCCGTCCGTCGCACGGCGATCGCTCGTCGCAATCTGCGCGCGGCCGCGCAGCCCGCTTTGCCGCAGACGTTCGTTCGCGAGCTGCCGGATGCGGTCCGGCGGCGCGCGGCGAAACAGCGTGCGTTCGAGCTCGGCGGTCCAGCCGTCGTCCTCGACGAGCGCGTGAAACCGCGCGGCACCGGGCTGCGCGGCATCGATCTCCACACGTGCGGTGCGGCGCTTCGGTTGCGTGGCCGGCGTGCGCGACAGCACGCCGGTGTCGACCAGCAGCGCAGGCCGGTCCATCACGATCGGCGGCAGGTCGCCGAACGCGATGCCGCCCGTCGTGGTATCCGCGTACAGGCCGAGATCCGGCAGCCACGTGATCGCGTGATTGATCGCGCCGCCGCCGTAACCGGGCACCGACGGCAACGTGTACACCGACCCGAGATTGATCAGCACCGGTTCGCTGCGGATGCCGACCGCCGCGAGCAACGCGCCGAACAGCGCGACGTGATCCTTGCAGTCGCCGTAGCGGTTGCGCAGGATGTCGGTCACGCGATGCGGCGCGGCGGCCGTCTCGCCGAGGAAAAGCGCGACGTAACGCACGTTCGCCTGCACCCAGTCGTACAGGATGCGCGCCTGCTCGTGCGGATCGGCCGCGCCGGCAGTCAGTGCGCGCGCCAGTTGCACCACGGCCGGATCGTTCGCGCTCGGGTCGACGGCCGCATTGCGGTAGCGCGCGGCGAACGCCGCATAGTCGGGCAGCGTGGACACCACGAGCCGGTCGCCGTAAGTCGGATAGCCGACCGCGCCGCTCTCGATGCGATCGTACGGGCCATGCCGGTAGTCGAATTCGTAGCGGGTGCGGCCGTTCTCCGTGACGGGCGGCAGCGCAACGTAGCCGCGTGCATCCGCATGCAGCGGCAGGTCGGCCGGCACGTCGAAGATCAGCCGCTGATGCTCCACCGGCTCGCGCGACGGCTCGACGTAGTAGCCGAAGTAGCCCGCGTTGACCGGCTTCGTGCGTGACTTGCGAAACGCGATGCGCGTGCTGGATCCGGCCTCGACGCCGGGAAACACGACGGTGCGCAGCAGTCCGTCCTGGAAGGTCGGCGCGCCGGCCGAACGCGGCTCCTGGACGTCGCGGATAGCGTCCGGGCCGACCGGATGCGCGACGCCGTCGCGATCGATCGTCTCCGCCGCGACGAGGTCGACCTTCTCCAGGTTCTTGTCGAACCACACATAGCGCTGCGCGATCGCGTCGATCCCGTTCGCATCGTTCGCGCGCAGTGTCGAATCGTCGTGCTCGTCGAGCGAACCGTCGTGCTGGATCACGAATACGTGGACGTCGCTGACGAGCGTGACGGGCGCGTCGTCGCCCGTGTCGGCGAACGCGGGGCGCGCAAGCGCAGCGACGGCGACGGCCGCGACGGCGCAGCCCGCCAGGCCGCCGGTCGATCGGAACCAAAAGCGCACCACGTCGAAGCTCTCCGTGCGTTCGTGTTCAGGTCGGGACGCGACTCGCACGCATCCGCGCACACCGCGCCCCGTCGATCAACCCAGTGTGGGTGACGTGCCCGCGAGCGTCAAGCCGGGTAACGGCGAGCCGCGCCGTCGGGCACCAGGCCGGCAGGAACGCCGCGCACGCATCACGCAGGCCGACTGCCACCCCTTCGCGGCCTGTGCCCCGCGCGATCGCTTTTTATATCACGTTGTGATATATAATTCAGACAGGCAAAGCGTGCGTGCGATGTCGCCGAAACGAATGGCGATCCGGTGAGTTCGACACGCCGACATGGGGAAGGAGACATCATGCTGATCAACAACGATTTCGAAATCGGTTATCTCGTGATCGCGTTCGCGCTGCTGGGCGTGATCCTGATCGGGGCGCTGCTCACGTCGCTGCATCTCGATCGGTGGCATCCGAAGCTGATCGGCGCCGCGCTCGGCGCGCTGCTCGGAATCGCGCTGATCGAAGCGATGCCGATGCTGACGTAAACGCGGCTCGGCCATCGCGCTTGCGCTCCGTGCCTGCCGCGACGTGCGCGGTCGCGGCGCGGGGTCGGAATGGCCGATGCCCGTGAAGGGGATCACCATGGAATCACAGCTCTGCATGATCTATCACCGCTGCGAGATCCGCGCGGGCGCGATGGTCGACGCGGCGGCCGGCGAAGGCCTCGCGCTCGGTGCGCTGTACCAGCCGCTCGCCGTCGTGTGCTGGCGCGATGCCGGCGGCCGCCACGAGGCGCACCTGCTCGATCCGAAGCATCACGTGTTCCGCAGCGACGCGGATGCGGTCAGGGTCTCGATCGCGCTGGCCAAGCGCTTCATCGATACGACACTCGCCGGGCGCGTTACGCCCGTGCCGGCCCGCTGACGCCGGCTCACGGCGCCCCTCGTTCCCCAACCTGCCGGAGGCGACATGGAAAACGGGATCGTTCCGACCATCGTGCTGCTCGTGGTCCTCGTGTTCGCGGTGCTGTTCTTCGCGGAACCGCGCAGCCGCGACCGCACGCGCGACCGGCTGCTGCACCGCGGCTCGCGGCGCTCGGCGCGCTCGCATACGCACCACCATTCGTAACCGGCCCAGCGCGCCGCGCAAAAAAATCGGCCGACGGCATGACGTCATGCGACGCCAGCGGTCGGCCTTGCAGCGGAGGTCCAGTCCCAGGCAGTGGGCGCGCGTTGCGCGCCTACAGTGCCTATACGTCCCTATATCCCTATACGTCCCTATACGCCCCACATCACGTGCCGGCCCTGTGCATGGGCTGCACGCATCATGTCCAGCAACGGCCACGCGCGTTGCGCGAGCCCGCCCGCATGCGGTGCCAGTTCAGTGCGCAGCGCCTGCGTCGAACGCTCGTGCGCGCTTTCCTGCGCCGCGTCATCCCTGATTGCCTGCTCGAGCCGCGCGATCGCGCCCGGCAATTCGTCAGTCGAAATCACACCGCGTACGTCGAGCCCCTTGCCGACGAGCCCCAGCAGATACTGCGCCAGATCGCGCAACATCACGATGTCCGGCGCGGCGGATGACCGAAACGTAACCATCATCGTCAATGTCCTCTTGTTGTCGCTTCGTCGCCTGGTCGCCGCGAGACCGTGCGGCACTGGCCGCCGGTCGCGGCGAGGCCCGCGGCCATCCTGCTGCGCCCGGTTGCCGCCCCGTTCTTCTGAACCGGACGTTCGCCCGGCACGATGTGCGCATCGCGCGGCCGGGTTCGTCTGCGGCGTAGCGGCCGGATGACACGAAGGCCTGTTTTCATTTTATATCACGTTGTGATGTATTCAAGCGTACGGCCCCGCAATGGGGTGACTTGTGTCGCGAACATGCCGACGCGCCTCACCGCTCCGCTACCCGACGTTCATCGGCAACAACACCATCTGCCGGCCCTCGACGTGCAACCGCGCCTGCAATTCGACCGGCGTCTGGTTGTGCAGCCACGCGGTCAGGAAATTCACGCGCCGGAAGATCAGCTTGCTCGCGAAGCACACGGCGTTCGGATACGCATCGAGCGTCGACGACGCGAGGTTCATGAACTCGAGGACCGGGTTCGTGCCGAATGCGATCCGGTAGTCGGCCGCGATGCCGTTGCGGCGGCAATGCGCGACATAGTAGTCGAGCGATTCGGTGATCGTGTGACGCAGCCGCTCGAGATGCTCGTGCCCGTCGTACGCCTTCGCGTCGACCTCGCCCACCGCGAGAAAGATCACGTTGCGGAAGTGTCCGGGAAACAGCCGGTTGACCCACAGCAGCGCGTGCATGCTCGCACCGCGATGCTTGCCGACCAGCAGCACGGCCGTCGGCTGCGCCGGATCGGGCCGGCCCGGCGCGGTGGCTTCGTCGACTGCCGGCGGCGCCCCGGAGAACAGCGCATCCTCCTTCGCGAGCTGCACGCGCGTGTACGCGTAGTGACGGTTGATCATGAAGCACAGCGCGATCACCGCACTCGTCACGAGCACCGTGAGCCAGCCGCCGGCCGTGAACTTCTCGATCAGCGTGATGACGAGCACGGTCGCCGTCACGCTCAGCCCGAGCGCCGACAGGAAGAAGTGCTTGAACCAGCCGCGCTCGCTGCGATGGCGCCACCAGTACGTGCACAGCCCGAGCAGCGACATGCTGAACGTGAGGAACACGTTGATGCTGTACAGCACGACGAGCACGTCGACGTTGCCGTGCGTCCACAGCAGGATCACGAGGCTCGACAGGCCGACGACGATGATGCCGTTCTGCCGCACGAGGCGCCCCGACAGGTCGCGGAAATGACGCGGCACCCACGAGTCCGACGCCATGTTCGACAGCACGGCCGGCCCGTCGAGGAAGCCCGTCTGCGCGCCGACCAGCAGCAGCCCGGCCTCGAACGCGAGCACCGCCGCGAGCAATGCGTGGCGCGCGAAGGCCGAACCGAGCCCGAGATGGTCGATCACGCTGCCGAACACGACCGCGTTGAGCGTCTGGCCGTCGACGGGCCGCGCGTGCCACAGCATGTACAGCAGGATGATGCCGCCGGCGGTGAACGCGAGCGAGGTCGACATGTACCACATCGTCACCTTGCCGTTGGGCACGCGCGGATCGGCAAGCATGTTCACGTTGTTCGACACGGCCTCGAGGCCGGTATAAGTCCCGCCGCCGAGCGAGAACGCGCGCATCAGCAGCGCGAGCATCACGAAACTGCCGACCGACTGCGACATCCCGCTCGCCTCGCGCACGGCATCGGGGACGATCATCGCGAGATTGCTGCCGTGTACCGCGACGCCATACACGATCAGCCCGAAATGCAGGATCACGAAGCCGATGAAGATCGGCAACAGCACCATGATCGACTCGCGCATCCCGCGGAAATTGAGCCCCGTCATCATCAGAATCAGCACGATCTCGGTGGTGAGCTTGAACCCCTGCGCGCTGACCGGCAGCAGGCTGAAGAACGCGTCGACGCCGCTCGCGAGCGACGTCGCGACGGTCAGCACGTAGTCGACCAGCAGCGCCGCGCCCGACACGAGGCCCGGCTTCGACCCGAGCAGCGACGTCGCGACGCGATAGCCGCCGCCGCCGGTCGGGAACAGCTCGATCACCTGGTTGTAGCCGAGCGCGATGATGAACACGGTCGCCGCGGTCGCGCAGGCGAGGAACAGCGCGAGCGGCGTGTGGTGCGCGAGCGCGAGGAACGCCTCCTCCGGGCCGTAGCACGACGACGATAGCCCGTCGGCGCCGAGCCCGACCCAGGCCAGCAACGGCGTCACCGCGATCGCATGGCGCGTGCGCGGATCGAGCGGGTCCAGCGGCTTTCCGACGAGCAACTGCCACATCTTCTGGAGTGCGGTCATGGTCCCCTCCCGGAACGCGGGGCGCGGCGGGCGTAATCCTCCAAAGCTAGCCGACGGCCGGCCGCTGCACCAGTCCGCACAATCCATGAGACGCGGCCGACGGCGCGACGCCGCTTTCAACACGTAAGCGACCGGCACGCCCGGCGCCTCCCCGGCGCGGCGTGCGCGCGCCATCCGCCGGCCGGCCACGCGGATCGGCAGCCCGCCGTCCCGCCGGCCGTCCTCCACGCCTCCACGCCTCCGCACCCCGCGAAACGCACCGGCCCGGCCCCCTCCCTCGCCGTCCTCCCGTCACGCGCTCACATCGATCCCGTCGCTCGCATGGTTCGCATGGTTCGCACGGTTCGCGCGGTCGCGATGCCGGCCCATGTCCCGGTCGTGCGTTGTTTCCCGCCGTTCGACTTTTGTGCGCGCGCAACAATGGCGGTGCCTCGCGGCCGGTGCCCTGCGGGGGCAGGTTTCCATTGCGTCGGCCGCGGCGGTTTGAAAAACCACATCTCACGAGGACATACCATGCAACTCCAATCCCATCCGGCGTGCCGTCCGTTTTACGAAGCAGGAGAACTCTCGCAACTGACCGCGTTCTATGAGGAAGGGCGCAACGTCATGTGGATGATGCTGCGATCGGAGCCGCGGCCGTGCTTCAACCAGCAACTCGTCACCGACATCATCCATCTCGCGCGCGTCGCACGCGACTCCGGCCTGCGGTTCGACTTCTGGGTGACGGGCTCGCTCGTCCCCGAGCTGTTCAACGTCGGCGGCGACCTGAGCTTCTTCGTCGACGCGATCCGCAGCGGCCGGCGCGACCAGCTGATGGCCTATGCGCGCTCGTGCATCGACGGCGTGTACGAGATCTACACGGGCTTCGGCACCGGGGCGATCTCGATCGCGATGGTCGAGGGCAGCGCGCTGGGCGGCGGCTTCGAGGCCGCCCTCGCGCACCACTACATGCTCGCGCAGAAGGGCGTGAAGCTCGGCTTTCCCGAAATCGCGTTCAACCTGTTCCCGGGCATGGGCGGCTATTCGCTGGTCGCGCGCAAGGCGGATCGCGGGCTCGCGGAATCGCTGATTTCGTCCGGCGAGGCGCACGCGGCCGAGTGGTACGAGGATCGCGGGCTGATCGACCAGACGTTCGACGCGGGCGACGCGTACCTCGCGACGCGCACCTTCATCGACGTGATGAAGCCGAAGCTGAACGGCATCCGCGCGATGCTGCGCGCACGCGAACGCGTGTTCCAGCTCACGCGCTCCGAGCTGATGGACGTCACCGAGGAATGGGTGCGCGCGGCGTTCACGATCGAGCCGAAGGATCTCGCGTACATGGAACGCCTCGTGATGCTGCAGAACCGGCGCGTGTCGAAGCTGCGCACGGTGTGATGCGAGCGGCGCGCGCCGCCNGGCGCGCGCCGTCATGAGGGGACGCTCAGGCGATCAGCCTGAGCTTTCTCGTTTCCGCGAGCCAGGCCTCGAAGGCCTGCGCCGGCATCGGCCGCGCGAAATAGAAGCCCTGCGCGTGATCGACGTCGATCTGCTTCAGGAACTCGGCTTCCGCGCGCGTCTCGACGCCTTCGGCCACCACCGAGAAACTCAGCGCCTTCGCGAGCGACACGACCGAGCGCACCAGCGCCTGCGAGCGCGGATTGCGGTCGATGCCCGTGATGAAGCTGCGATCGAGCTTGATCGAATCGAGCGGCAGGCGCGACAGCTGCGACAGCGACGAATAGCCGGTGCCGAAATCGTCGAGATGAATCTCCGCGCCGAGCTGGCGGAACTGCTTCATCAGCTCGTGCGCCGTCTCTTCGTCCTCGATGAAGCTGCTTTCGGTGAGCTCGATGTCGACGAGGCTCGGCTTCAGCCCCGCGCCGTCGAGAATCGACGCGAACTGGTGGACGATGTTCATGTCCTGCAACTGCCGCGCCGACACATTCACCGCGATCCGCACGCCGAGCCCCTTCGCCTTCCACGCGGCGGCCTGCGCGGCCGCGGTGCGCATCACCCAGCGCCCGAGCGGCGCGATCAGCCCCGACTCCTCCGCGAAACGGATGAACTCGACTGGCGCGACGAGCCCGCGATCGGGCGACTGCCAGCGGATCAGCGCCTCGACGCCGTGCACGTCGCCCGTCGCGATGTCGACGACCGGCTGGTAGTGCAGCACGAACTGCTCTTCCTCGAGCGCCTTGCGCAGGTTCGTGTCGAGCCACATGTACTTCGCGACCTTCTGGTTCATCTCCAGCGAGAACACGCGGTACGTATGCTTGCCTTCTTCCTTGGCGACATACATCGCGGTGTCGGCGCTGCGGATCAGCGTCTCGAGCGAATCGCCGTGCTGCGGATACATCGCGATGCCGATCGAGCAGCTCGTGTAGACCTCCATCAGCCCGAGATGAATCGGCGTGCGCATCCGTTCGAGGATGATCTGCGCGGTCGCTTCGAGCAGCGGCCGCGTGCCGTGCTCGAACAGCACCAGGAATTCGTCGCCGCCGAGCCGCGCGAGCGTCGCGCCGGACGGCAGGCAGCCGCTGATGATCGCGGACACGTCCTGCAACAGGCGGTCGCCGGTGATGTGCCCGTAGTGATCGTTGACGCGCTTGAAGTTGTCGAGATCGAGGAACAGGATGCCGACCTGGCCGCGCATGTCGGTGCGATCCTCGGCCAGCGCCGTAAGGATGCGCTCGCTGATCGCATGGCGGTTCGGCAAGCCGGTCAGCACGTCGGTGTTCGCGAGTTCGCTGAGCCGATGCTGCGCGTTGCGCTCCTCGGTGATGTCGATGCCCGAGCAGATCAGGAACTGCTCGTCGACGCCGCTGCCGCTCTGCACGAACTTGTTGCGGAACTGGAACAGGCGCGGCCCGTTGACCGTGTTGATGTAGCGCTCGACCGCGAACGAGCTGTTGCTCGCGAAAAAGCCGGTAATGTTGCTGCGCGACTGCGCGCCCTGCTCGGGGCTCATGAACAGCTCGAACGCGCTGCGGCCGATCACGTCGACTTCGCGCTTGCCGGTGACTTCCTCGCACAGACGGTTGAAGCGCTGCACCATGCCGTTGCGGTCGAGGATCACGACGAGCGAATTCACTTCGGACACGACCTGCTCGGCAAACGCGAGCCCGTGCGCGAGATCGCCGGCGACGGATGCGGCATCGGAATACGCGGAGGCCGTGCCGGCCCAGTTGCCGGTGTCGACCTTCCTGCCGACCAGATGCAGGCTGATCGCGTTGCCGAACAGCACGAGGTCGAGCACGAGGTGCGACGTGACGCCGGTGAGCGCGCGAATCCGCGCGGCCTGCTCGCCGCTCAACGCGATCGCGACGTTGGTCAGGCCGCGGACGGCGGCCAGCTCGAGTGCATTGCTGTCGCTGCCGAGACGCCAGCAGGGGCTGCGCGTACCGACGTGCGCCTCGAGCACCGCGCTATCGTTTTCGTCATCCATGGACACGCCCCGATCCAGAAAAAACGCACAGTGTAGACGGACGCGAGGCGGCCGCCACCGATCTCCGGTCACGCAACGCGCGCACCCTGCGGGGCAGTCGTGGTGACCATGAAGGCCGTGACAGCGGTCCTCGTTCCGTACTTGTTTCCAACCAATGCGACCCGGCGTTTGCGCATGACGCGCGCAGGTTTCCAAACGAATGATGCGTCCCATCTTATCAAATGACGAAGAAGATTGGCATCCACATTTGGTATGAAGTGTCAAGGAATTCAAACTCGATTGGCAGACGGGATTTTTCGTGATCGGCGGCCGGCGCGCGGGGGCTCGCCGGTCTGCCGAGCGGGCCGGCAGAACCGCAGGAATGCCATGCTGGGCGGGGTTTGGCGGAATCGAGAAAGCTCGGCATCGACCCGCATCGGTCATATTTTTACGGGGCACCATCACATTGCGGCGCCCGCAACATGGTGAATTTTCGTTTCCATTGGCGCGAGAATGCGCGGCTTGATTCCTGTTCCGGTTGCAATACTGCGGCGATCGGTGCGAACGGATATCTCGCGCGGCCGCGGGCATGGAACCGGTACGATCGCCCGGCCGAAACGCGCGAAAGCGGGGCGGCGCACCCCACGCCGCCCCCGCTTCCGTGCCTGTCACGTCACATCAGGTCGCTCAGCCTGCCGTGCCGTAGCCGCCGCCGCCCGGCGTCTCGACGACGAACACGTCGCCCGGCGCCATCTGGGCGCGGCCGATATGTTCGAGCGCCTCGACCGTGCCGTCTGCCCGCTCGATCGTGTTGCGGCCGAGCGCGCCGGCCTCGCCGCCCGCCGCGCCGAACGGCGCGTGGATCCGGTTGTTCGACAGGATCGACGCGGTCATCGGCTCGAGGAAGCGGATTCGCCGGACCGCCCCGTCGCCGCCGCGCCAGCGCCCGCCGCCGCCGGAGCCCGCGCGCAGCCGGTGCGAGTCGAGCCGCACCGGGTAGCGCCATTCGAGCACCTCCGGATCGGTCAGCCGCGAGTTCGTCATGTGCGTCTGCACCGCGCCGACGCCGGCGAAGCCGTCGCCCGCGCCGCTGCCGCCGGCGATGGTCTCGTAGTACTGGTATTGATCGTTGCCGAATGTGAAGTTATTCATCGTTCCCTGGCTCGACGCGACGCAGCCGAGCGCGCCGTACAACGCGTTGGTGATCGCCGACGACGTCTCCACGTTGCCCGACACGACCGCCGCCGGATACTCGGGGTTCAGCATCGAGCGGGCGGGCACGATCACGGTCAGCGGCTTCAGGCAGCCGGCGTTCAGCGGAATGTCGTCGCCGACCAGCGTGCGGAACACATACAGCACCGCGGCCATGCAGACGGCCTTCGGCGCGTTGAAGTTGTTGTCGAGCTGCGCGGACGTGCCGGTGAAATCGATCTCCGCACGACGCGCCGCACGGTCGACGCGGATCGCCACGCGAATCTCCGCGCCGTTGTCGAGCGGATAGCGGTACGCGCCGTCCTGCAGCGCGCCGATCACGCGCCGCACCGCTTCCTCCGCGTTGTCCTGCACGTGCCCCATGAACGCGAGCACGACATCGCGGCCGAACTGCGCGACCATCCGGCGCAGTTCGTCCACGCCCTTCTGGTTCGCGGCGACCTGCGCGCGCAGGTCGGCCATGTTCTGGTCGACGTTGCGCGCCGGATAGCGGCCGGATGCCAGCAGCGCGCGCGTGTCGGCATCGCGCAGCACGCCCGCCGACACGAGTTGCCAGTTGTCGATCAGCACGCCCTCCTCGTCGATGTGCGTCGAATCGGGCGGCATCGAGCCCGGCGTCGTGCCGCCGATATCCGCGTGGTGGCCGCGCGAGCCGACGTAGAACAGCGGCGTGTCGGAGCCGTCCGCGAACACCGGCGTGATGACGGTGACGTCCGGCAAATGCGTGCCGCCGTGATACGGGTCGTTCAGCATGAACACGTCGCCGTCGCGCATGCGGCCGCGGTTGCGCTCGATCACCGTCCGGATGCTCTCGCCCATCGAGCCCAGATGCACGGGCATGTGCGGCGCGTTCGCGATCAGGTTGCCGGCGCCGTCGAAGATCGCGCACGAGAAGTCGAGCCGCTCCTTGATGTTCACCGAGTACGCGGTGTTCTGCAGCCGCAGCCCCATCTGCTCGGCGATCGACATGAACAGGTTGTTGAAGATCTCGAGCCGCACCGGATCGGCGTCGGTGCCGAGCGAGCGGCGCGTCGGCAGCGGCGTCGTGCGGGTCAGCACGAGGTTGCCCTGCGCGGTCATCTCCGCGCGCCAGCCGGGTTCGACGACGGTCGTGCCGTTCTTCTCCGCGACGATCGCCGGGCCGTCGATCGCGTCGCCGGCGAGCAGCGTGTCGCGCACGTACAGCGCCGCATCGTGCCATTGGCCGCCGGAATAAAAACGCACGGCGCCGTGCGCATGCGGCGCCGCGCCCGCTTCGCGCGGCGCGAGCGGCGCGATCTCGACGGGCGCATCGGAACGGCCAATCGCCTCGACCGACGCCAGTTCGGCGACCAGCGGCGTGCCGGGCATCAGGAACGCGTAGCGCTGCCGGTAAGCGGTTTCGAACGCGTGCTGCATCGCCGCGACGCTGCCGGCCGGCACGTCGAGCGCGGAATCGGTGCCCTGGTAGCGCAGGTGCACGCGCCGCTCGGTCGCGATGCGTGCCGGCGGCACGCCCTGTTCGAGCAGCGCGCCGACCGCGTCGTCGGCCAGCCGGTCGAGCGCCGCGTTCAGCGCCGGCAGCGACGCATCGGAGAGCACGGCTTCCACCGCGCGCTCGCGCATCGCGGTCTGGTCGGCGAGACCCATCCCGTAAGCGGACAGCACGCCCGCGAGCGGATGCGCGAACACCTGCGTCATCCCGAGCGCGTCGGCCACGCCGCACGCGTGCTGGCCGCCCGCGCCGCCGAACGTCGTGAGCACGTAGCGCGACACGTCGTGGCCGCGCTGCACCGAGATCTTCTTGATCGCGTTTGCCATGCTGCCGATCGCGATCTCCAGGAACCCTTCGGCCAGCGCCTCGGGCGTGTCGCGCCGCCCGGTCGCCGCGTGGATCGCGTCGGCGAGCGCCGCGAATTTCGCCGCCACGCCGTCGCGGTCGAGCGGTTCGTTCGCGTGCGGGCCGAACACGCGCGGGAAATGATCGGGCTGGATCTTGCCGAGCATCACGTTGCAGTCGGTCACCGTCAGCGGGCCGCCGCGCCGGTACGCGGCCGGCCCCGGATTCGCGCCGGCCGATTCCGGCCCGACGCGCAGCCGCGCGCCGTCGAAGCCGAGCACGGAGCCGCCGCCGGCCGCGACCGTGTGGATGCTCATCATCGGCGCGCGCATCCGCACGCCGGCCACCTGCGTCTCGAACACGCGCTCGAATTCGCCGTTGTAGTGCGACACGTCGGTCGACGTGCCGCCCATGTCGAAGCCGATCACCTGGCCGAAGCCGGCCGCGCGCGCCGCGCGCACCATGCCCACGATGCCGCCGGCCGGACCGGACAGGATCGCGTCCTTGCCCTGGAACGCGTCGGCACGCGTCAGGCCGCCGCTGCTCTGCATGAACTGCAGGTTCACGCCGGGCATCTCGTGCGCGACCTGCTCGACGTAGCGGCGCAGGATCGGCGACAGGTACGCGTCGACCACGGTCGTATCGCCGCGCGACACCATCTTCATCAACGGCGACACCTCGTGCGACACGGACACCTGCGTGAAGCCGATCCGGCGTGCCAGTTCGGCCAGCGCGCGTTCGTGCGCGGTGTGGCGATAGCCGTGGATCAGCACGATGGCCAGCGACCGCACGCCCGAGTCGAACACGCGGCGCAGCGCCGTTTCCGCGCCGTGCAGGTCGAGCGGCACGACGACGTCGCCATGCGCGCCGAGCCGCTCGTCGATCTCGACGACGGTCTCGTACAACGCATCGGGCAGCACGATGTCGAGATCGAACAGGCGCGGCCGGTTCTGGTACGCGATGCGCAGCACGTCGCGAAAGCCGCGCGTCGTCGCGAGCGCGGTGCGTTCGCCCTTGCGTTCCAGCAGCGCGTTGGTCGCGACCGTCGTGCCCATCTTCACCATGTCGACGCGCTCGGGCGTGATCGGCTCGCCGTCGGCAAGACCGAGCAGATGGCGAATCCCGGCGACGGCCGCATCGCGATACTGCTCGGGATTCTCCGACAGCAGCTTGTGCGTCACGAGCGAACCGTCGGGCCGGCGCGCGACGATGTCGGTGAAGGTGCCGCCGC
Organism: Burkholderia sp. 22313; assembly: GCF_052045245.1. Taxonomy (NCBI): domain Bacteria; kingdom Pseudomonadati; phylum Pseudomonadota; class Betaproteobacteria; order Burkholderiales; family Burkholderiaceae; genus Burkholderia; species Burkholderia sp. 22313. The sequence goes on along the minus strand of NZ_JBQEON010000016.1, from coordinate 6,979 downwards.
GGTCGATCCAGAATTGCCAGCGGGCGGCGTCGGAGGAAACGGGGAAGGTGTGTCGGTCAGTCATGGCGATGAACTCGATGCGTCGTTGAATCGATGGACGAGCGCCGCCGCACGGCGCGCGTCGCGCGCCGCGTGAGGGCTTCGATGAACAGGGAGCGGTAAGGCGGCGGGCGGGTCGAGGCCCGCTTATGCGGCGTCGAGTTCGCGGCCGCGCGTTTCGGGCAGCGTCAGCGCGGCGACGATCATCACGCCGTACGCGGCGACCGCGAAGATGCCGATGCTTGCGCCAAGGCCGTAGTGCTTCGACAGCGCGCCGATCAGGAACGGGAACAACGCGCCGATCGCGCGGCCCACGTTGTAGCAGAAGCCCTGCCCCGAGCCGCGCACCCGCGTCGGGAACAGCTCGGTGAGAAACGCGCCCATCCCCGAGAAGATGCCCGATGCGAAGAAGCCGAGCGGGAAGCCGAGCCACAGCATCGACGCGTCCGTGAGGTGCAGCACCGGCGACGTATAGGCGAACGCGATCACCATCGAGCCGAGCGCGAACAGGATGAAGTTCGGCTTGCGGCCGAGGCGGTCGGTCAGGTATGCGCTCGCCAGGTAGCCGACCCACGAGCCGATGATGATCGTCGCGAGATAGCCGCCCGTGCCCATCACGGTCAGGTGCCGTTCGGTCTTCAGGAACGTCGGCAGCCAGGTCGTGATCGCGTAGTAGCCGCCCTGCGCGCCGGTGGTCAGCAGCGCCGCGCGCAGCGTCGTCGACAGCAGCTTCGGCGCGAAGATTTCAGTGAGACGCGGCGCGTCGGCGCCCTTCGCCTGCGTGGCCTTCTCCTTCTCGTAGACGTCCGGCTCCTTCACGTAGCGGCGGATCACCACCACCAGCAGCGCCGGGGCCAGACCGACGAGGAACAGCGCACGCCACGCCTGTTCGGCCGGCAGCACCGAGAACAGCAGCGCATACAGCAGCGCCGACAGCCCCCAGCCGATCGCCCAGCCCGACTGCACGAGGCCGACCGCCTTGCCGCGATCGCGCGCGCGGATCACTTCGCCGATCAGCACCGCGCCGGCCGTCCATTCGCCGCCGAAACCGAAGCCCATCAGCGCGCGCGCCGCGAGCAGCTGGTGGTAGTTCTGCGCGAGCCCGCACAACGCGGTGAACACCGCGAACCACAGCACGGTCAGCTGCAGCGTGCGCACGCGGCCGATCCGGTCGGACAGGATGCCCGCGAGCCAGCCGCCGAGCGCCGACGCGAGCAGCGTCATCGTGCCGATGAAGCCGGCGTCCGCGAGCGAGATGCCCCAGGTCGCGACGAGCGTCGGAATCACGAACGACAGCATCTGCGTGTCCATCCCGTCGAGCATGTAGCCGACCTTGCAGCTCCAGAACGCGCGGCGTTCGCGCGGCTGCGCGTCCGCGTACCACCCGAACAGGCCGCTGCGTGCGGGGCCCGCGGGGTCGGCGGCGGGCGCCGCGAGGGTCTTGCTTTCCATGGTGAGGCTCCTGTCGAAATGCGCGGTCAAAATCGTGCGTGTCGTGCGTGTCGCTTCTTGCGTCGCGCTCGCGGGCGTCGGGCCGCGGGTGCGCGCCGCCCGCCACGCGGGCGGATCGTCTGCGGTCGCGGCAGGCCGCCGCGACGAGGGCCGGACCAGCGGCCGCGCGGGCCGCCGGCATCGGCCGGATCAGAACACGGCCAGCGACGCGTTCGTGATGTCGGTCATCAGCATGTAGCCGGGCGTATGCGCGATCGCGAGCGGCAGCTTCGCGTCCATCAGCGCGGTTTGGGGCGTCACGCCGCACGCCCAGAACACCGGCAGCTCGCCGTCGCGCACCGTGACCGCGTCGCCGAAATCGGGCGTGCCGAGATCGGCGATGCCGAGTTCCTCCGGATGGCCGATATGGACCGGCGCGCCGTGCACGCCCGGGAACCGGCTCGTGATCTGCACCGCGCGGATCGCATCGGCGCCGCGCAGCGGCCGCATCGACACGACCAGCTGGCCGCCGAACATCCCGGCACGGCGGTTCGGAATCGACGTGCGGTACATCGGCACGTTGCGCCCCTCCTCGATATGGCGCAACCCGATGCCCTCGCGCGCCAGCATGTCCTCGAACGAGAACGAGCAGCCGATCGCGAACACGACGAAATCGTCGCGCCACAGCGCTTCGAGCGAGTCGACCCGCTCGGTCAGGCGGCCGTCACGGTAGACGTTGTAGCTCGGCACGTCGGTGCGGATGTCGAGATCCTCGCCAAGCACGTCGACCCGGAACGCGCCCGGCTCGCCGACGCCCAGCAGCGGGCACGCCTTCGGGTTCGCCTGGCAGAAGCGCAGGAAATCGTGCGCATACGCGTTCGGCAGGATCGCGAGATTCGCTTGCGCGAACGGGCCGCACTGGCCTGCGGTCGGGCTGCGGAACGCGCCGTTGCGGACGGACTGGCGGAATTCGGAAGGCGTCATGATGTTGGATGGAGGATCGGGGGTGGTCGGGATGGCGAAGTCGTTGCATCAGCAGATACGGCGAAGAATAGAAAAGAAAAAATTTTGTCGCCAACGAGTTTTTTTGCGCCCCGTGTATAGAATTTCTTAACGGATCTCCGGGTTTTCCCCGGTCCCGTTCACTTTTCTTCACCGGCAAGCTGCGCGTCCACCGTCCGCCCAACCGCCATGAACACGCGATTCCTCGAAACCTTCGTCACGCTCGCGAAGCTGCGCAACTTCCGCACGACGGCCGCCGCGCTGCACGCGACGCCGGCCGCGATCTCGCAGCGCCTGAAAGCGCTCGAGGACGAATTGCAGACCATGCTCGTCGACCGCGACAGCCGCGAGTTCCGCCTCACGCCGAACGGCGAGTATTTGCTGGGGTATGCGAAGGCCGTCGTCGAGGCGGCGCACGAGCTGCACGCGGCCGCGGCCGGCGAAAGCGCGCTGCGCGGCAAACTGCGGCTCGGCGTGATCGAAACGGTCGTGCACAGCTGGCTGCCGCATTACCTGCGCCGCCTCGCCGCCGACTATCCGCAACTGGAGATCGACCTGACCGTCGACGTCAGCGTCGTGCTGCAGCGCCGGCTGATGGCCGGCGAGCTCGATCTGATCATTCGGGTGGAAGGCAGCGACGAGGCGTCGGTCGTCTGCGACGCGCTGGCTAACTATCCGGTGCGTTGGGTCGCGCGTGCAGGGCTGCTGCCGAACACGCGCACCGGCCTCGCGCGGCAGGTGCTGCGCCAGCCGATCCTGACCTACGGACGCGGCACCGCGCCGCACCGTGCGCTCGAGGACATCGTGCGCACGCTCGCGCACGCGCATGGCGTGCCGCTGTCGGAAACGCGGATTACCGGTTCACCGTCGATCTCGGTGATCGTGCAGCTGGTGCGCGACGGCTTCGGCGTCGCCGCGATTCCGGTGCTGTTCGTCGATGCGCTGATCGAAAGCGGCGAGGTCGTCGAGCTGCCGCTGCAGCCGTCGCCGCCGTCGATCGTCGTGTCGATGTCGCGCCGCGCCGATGCGCCGAAGTTCGTGCATGGCGCGTCGATCGCGGCGCGGGCGGCGTGTCATGAGTATTGCGGGAAGAGCAACCGGTTGCTGGTCGAGGCGCTGTGATGCGGTGCTCGGATACCCAGCGGTTTGCGCAGCGCAGAACGTCTGAAACGCCGATGCGGCAATCCGCTCACGCTGCCTGCCCCACATGCGGCTGTGCGAGCTTCCCGTCGCCATACTCGCGCAGCACCTGGGAGATCACCACGCGATAACCGTCGAGCCAGCGCGCAGGCCCGGCCCGGCGTCCGGGGTAAGATGAAGGCCCCTTCCGCGTCGCCGAACCCCACGCCATGACGACCACCGTCGACACCCTGCTGCCGCTCGCCGGCGTCCTCCTGCTGAGCGTCGCCAGCCCCGGCCCGAACTTCGTGATCGTCACGTCGACGGCGGTCACGCAGCGCCGCGCCGGCGTGATGACCGGCCTCGGTCTCGCAGCCGCATCGGGCACCTGGGCCGCGATCGCGATTGCCGGCCTGAGCGTGCTGGTGACCCACGTCGCATGGGTCCATACCGCGCTGCGGCTGGCCGGCGCCACGTATCTGATCTGGCTCGGCCTGAAGATGGTGCTGACCGCGCGCAAGCCGTTGACTGTGTCCGCGCCCGCGGTGTCCTCCGGCTGGTACGCCGCGAAGAAGGGCTATGTCGTGAGCCTGACGAACCCGAAGGCCGTCGCGTTCTACGGCAGTATCTTCGCGTTGATGGTGCCGGCCCATGCGCCGGCATGGTTCGATTTCACGGTCGTCGCGCTGTCGATCGGCATTTCGGGCGCGTGGTACTGCACGATGGCGCTGCTCGCGTCGCATCCGTCCGTGCGCCAGTTGCTGATTCGCCGCAAGTCGGTGCTCGATACGACGGCCGGACTGCTGCTGATGGGGCTCGGCGGGCGGATGCTGGCGGGGCGTTGAGCATCATGCGCGTGCCTGCATCGATAAAAATGGCCGCTTGCGACCTCCCGTTACCAGGACGCGCAAGCGGCCTTGTCGCTCTCAGCACGCATCACCGCCGCGTCGCCAGCCTCCTCACCACACGCACCAGCGCATCGACTTCATCGCACGTGTTGTAGAACGCCAGCGACGGCCGGAGCGTCGCCTCGATCCCGAAGCGCCGCAGGATCGGTTGCGCGCAGTGATGCCCTCCTCGTTCAGCGCCCGTCCGACCTCCTCCGTCTCATGGCCCTTCAGCACGAACGACAGCACGCTCGCCTTGTCGCGCTCGGTGCAGACGAGCCGCACGCCCGATGCCGCATCGGCACATCGGATCGACCACCGCAGTCGGCGCGCCGCGCATCCCTCTCATCGCGGCGCCGCCGTCACTCACCGCGCATCCTGCTTCGCACGTTGCGCGGCCGCGATGATCGCGTCGGCAACGGCTTTCGGGTGGCTCAGCATCGCGACGTGGCTACCGTTCACGCGCGTGACCGTCGCACCGATCCGCTTCGCCATCGCTTCCTGCAGCATCGGATCGATCATCCGGTCCTGCGTCGCGACGACGAACGACGACGGCTTCGCATGCCACGCGGCCTGCGTGACCTTCTCCGAAATGCAGCCACCGTACCACGGCCCTTGCGTCGCCGCGACGACGCGCTGCTGCGCGGGCGGCAGGTCCGGCGCGAAATCCTGCGCGATCGCCTTGTCCGACAGCCGCGCGAAGCCGCCTGCGTCCTTTCGCAGCTCGCCGGCCCAAGCCGGCGCCGGCTGCCCCTGCGTGACGTCGGCGATCGACTGGCCGTTGTCCGGCGCGAACGCGGCGACGTAGACGAGCGACTTCACCTTGTCGTCGTTGCCCGCCTCGCTGATCACGACGCCGGCCCACGAATGGCCGACCAGCACCACGGGGCCCTTCTGCTCGTCGATCGCACGCTTCGTCGCGGCGGCGTCGTCGGCGAGCGAGCTCAGCGGATTTTGCACCGCGACGACATGCAGGCCGCGCGCCTCGAGCAGCGGAATCACGCGGTTCCAGCTCGACCCGTCGGCGAATGCGCCGTGCACGAGCACGACGTTCGTTCCCTTCAGGTCGTCCTTGGGCGCCGCCTGCGCCGCGACCGCACCGAACAGCCCGCCCAGCACCGCGGCGGACATCAGAACCCGCTTCGTCAAACCGATCATCGTCATGCTCCTTTCCGTCGTGTTGTTCAAATGAAGTGTTGTCGATGCGACCGCGCCCGCGTATCGCTGGCGCGGCGACGCATCACGAATGTGCGTACAGATCGTCGCCGCCCGTGTGCGCGTTTCGTGCGCTTTGTGCGCTTTGTGCGGCAAGCGCGTTGGCGGCGGCGTAGCGGCCGGCCGGCGCCGACGCGTCGGCCACGTTGTCGTCCTGCGACTTCGACGGGCTGTTCTGGTCGGAACGCGCGACCTGCTGCGCGGCGGCGACGGCGTTCTGCGCGGCGGCGATATCGTCCGGGTAATGCGCTTCGCTGCCGGCCGGACTGTAGCCGGCCTTCTCGAGCCGGATGAGATCGGCGCGCACGTCGGCACGCGTGAGGCCGTGGCCGGTATCGGCGAACGACAACGCGGGGATGGTGGCGAGGACGGCAACTGCGAGGATTCGAGCGGCTTTCATGAGATTTGTCCTTGAAGGAAGTGGCGGGTATCGATCACTAGGCATCCGATGCACACGTCTGGCACCGAACGTTTGCTGCATGTCGACAGTAGAACCCGCTCACGTATCCGGCATGTTTCCGAATCATGGCCTCAGTGCAATCCGATGTTTCCCAAGCAGCGATAGATACAGTGCGATACAAATGCGTCGCCGTCGCCACGGATGTACGGACGATAGCGAATTTATCGTGGACAAATACAGACGCAATGTCGTATGCACTGCGTCAGACGGCTACATCGCCGGATAACGGGCCTGACAGTGCGATGGGTGGGGAAACAGCCCGCCTCCGCCGCGCGTTTTTAGTGATGAAGAAACGCGACGGATTTCCGCCTTGAAACACATTCTGACAATTTGCGTTCGTCGCCATCGCGCTCGCCGGGATATTTCCTGACGTCAGCGCTTGTCACGTGCGCCCGTTCGATATGCTTGCCGCCTCGCTTCGATTCTCTATTGATTCGGATACTTATCGATTCTTTTCGTCAGCGTCCGACAACGATGGAACGAGTTTGAGATGTTCAGGAGTTTGGATGACCGATTCATTTCTCGATCCACGACCCGTGGTGGATGCGCTCATCGACGCGCCCGGTGCGAAAGCCGATACACCACCTGATGCGGCCGCTCCGCGTCCTGAACCGCCGCCGATCATCGTTGGCCGCGTTGAAGGGATGACGATGTTCGCGAAGAACACGCCGCTGATCTGCATCAAGCAATTGCCGTTGCCCGGCATCGTGATCTTCGTGCATGGCGTGAACTCCGAAGGCGAATGGTTCGACGCCGCGGAGGACGGGCTGTGCAAAGGCCTCAATCGCCGGCTCGGGCGGCTGGACGATCAGATGATGTATCACGG